>CAIXAQ010000387.1 GCA_903917425.1 uncultured Bacteroidales bacterium | reverse complement strand
TGTCGCTGCGCCTGACAGCACGTGTAACCGGGAAAGTTGGGTTTTCGCCTTTAACGGAAATCTCGCAAGACTGCTCATTTTTAACCAGTCCCGAAACTACGGCTTCGTAAACGCCGGTGGTCGGGCCGATAATTTCTAGAAGGTCGCCATTCGAAATATCGTGCGAATCCATGCGTATATGAGCAATACCCAGTTTGCCAAAGTAATTGGCAACCATTCCCACGTATATTTTTTTTGTGGTAGCTTGCGAACCATGCACTGGCGACCAATCGCCTAGTTTCCGGCCCATATAATAGCCTTCCCAGAAACCGCGGTTATAAACGGTGGCCAGTTCGGTGTCCCAACGTTCTATATTTTCAGAAGTAAATTCGCCGTTAAACCAGGCACTCACGGCTTCGCTGTAACAGCGCGTAACGGTTTTCACGTATTCGGGAGAGCGGCCACGGCCTTCAATTTTTAGCACTGTAACACCCGCATCCAGCACTTTATCAAGCAGATGAATGGTTTTCAAGTCCTTAGGCGACATTATATATTCATTGTCGATTTCCAGTTCGGTATCGCTTTCCTTGTCTTTAACCGTGTACGAACGTCGGCAGTCCTGAAGGCAGGCACCGCGGTTGGCCGAACTGTTGTGATTGTGCAGGCTCAGGTAGCACTTGCCGCTCACGGCCATACACAATGCCCCGTGAACAAATATCTCGATCTTAATCAGTTCGCCTTTGGGTCCCCGGATATTTTGTTCGCGAATCTGACAGGTAATCGCAGCCACCTGAACCAGTGTAAGTTCCCGGGCAGTAACCATTACATCGGCATAACGCGAATAAAATTTCACCGCCGAAATGTTGGTAATATTGCATTGCGTCGAAATATGAATTTCGAGACCTTGTTCTTTGGCATATTCGAGTACGGCAAGGTCGGACGCGATGATGGCCGTCACACCGTGTGTTTTGGCAGCATCGATGGTGCGCTGCACTTCATCAATTTCGTTGTCAAAAATTACAGTATTCATCGTTAGGTAACTCTTAACTTTAAACTGACGGCAGATGCGGGTAATTTTTGCCAGGTCGTCAAGTGTAAAATTAACGCTCGAACGGGCGCGCATATTCAGTTTCCCAACTCCAAAATACACCGATCCGGCACCTCCTTGTATAGCAGCCATCAAAGACTCGTAGGAGCCAACGGGCGACATGATTTCTATTTCCTGTACCGGCATTTTTTGTTTTTTTGTGCAAAGGTAGCTCATTTCGATATTTCTTCAGGGCCAAATCAAGAACCTGCTAACAATTCAGCCACTAAGGCAAGGGCGCAAACATCTGAATACCGGCCTATTGGAATTTTTCTTCTTTAATGGAATTAGTTCATATTCAAAAGAACGAATATTTACCGGTTTGATAAACATCCGGATTTGCCACAGGGCCTCAAAACCCACGCTATACTGGTTCATATCTTAACAGAGGTACTGCTGTTTGATGAAGGCAATAAATCCGGCTTTTCAGTATGACCCATAATGTTGTTAGAATACAATCCGCAGTAAATTGAAAGAGAGACACATAGGTCTCTCTTTCAAATAATTATCAGAATACTATAGAATCCAAATTGCTGACTACTAAATGTCAGATCCGGAAAACTAGTTTTTAATGAATTCGGCATTTGCATTAATCAACACTTCATTGCTGACGACTGCTTCCGGAATTCCTCCGCCGATTCCAAAATCCGAACGGTTTAATTTGCCGGTAATTTTAAAACCTGCAATTGTTTTTTTGCTCATCGGGTTTGTTCCTGTTCTGGCAACCACGTCCAGGGTAACAGGTTTTGAAATTCCGTGCATTGTCAGGTTCCCTTTAACTACGTATGTATTGGCATCTTTCCCCTTTTTGAAGGAATTACTTTTAAAGGTAACTGCAGGAAATTGAGCCACATCAAAAAAATCGGGACTTTGCAAATGAGCATCCCTTTTTTCGTTATCCGTATTGATTGAAGTTGCTTCTGCCGAAAATTCGACAACTGCATCAGAAAAGTCTGCTTTGCTTGTAGTAAGAGTTGCGGTCGCTTTCTTGAATGAGCCTTCCACGTCCGAAACCAGCATGTGCGTTACACTGAAACCCACTTTGGCGTGTGCATTGTCGTAAGTCCAGCTGGTATTGGTTACAACGGTAAAGGAAAAGAAAATAGCTGCTAAAAACAGCGTTGAAATTAAAGTGATTTTTTTCATTTTTGATGATGATTTTAGGTTTAAATATTTATGTATATGTTGTTGATAAAGAGAATCATAAACAAAAATTCCCTGTTCATGTTCAGCTTGTGTTTTAATTTTAAGCAAATTAAGGATCATTAATCTAATCCATTTTATACCGGTCAACAAACAACTGTGAGTATATTTATATAATCACATCTGAAACAATTATCCGTAAATAAACAACCAAAAATGTGGATTGTTTAAGCGGCAGAAAAAGGTAATTCAACCCTTTCTTCTTTTATCCGTGTCCTTATTGTCGAAAGAAATATTCTATAAAATATTATATATACTTGATAATCAAATAATCTACAAAGTAAAATTCATTCCTGTTTTATCACAGGTAAACATCAATAACCACAGTCATTCTTTTCGTTTTTTTTGATTAATTAACAAAATTAAATTTCCCAAAATCCTGAAGAAGAAGTTAGCAGGATTCCACTGAATGATCAATTAGGAATTCCTGTTGCTCTAATAATTCAGCGATTCAGATACACGGAATAAATCGCTACTTAATACAATCTATTTGAAGGAATTTTGCTCCCTGGTTTGATAAAACAGTAAATTTGAGGCTCAATTCCAGCTAATTTTCTTTATGGTTAGCAATCCATATGAATCTGTCGGGACATCAGTAAAGTAAATAATTTCGTGCAATTGACTGAAAATAAGGTTTTTGAAAAAGCAGACTACACTGCAAGCCCTTTATCCAAAGGAGAATACGAGAATTGCACTTTTAAAAACTGCAATTTTTACGCTGCCGATTTAGGAAATATAATTTTTCGTGAATGCAGGTTCGATGGATGCGATTTTAGTTTGGCCAAACTTAAAAACACCACGCTCAACGACATTAAGTTCGCAAACTGTAAGTTACTGGGTGTGCTTTTCAGCGAATGCAACAGTTTCCTGCTTTCTTTCGGGTTCGAAAACTGTATCCTGAAAATGGCTGTATTTTACAGGTTGAAACTTAAAAAAACGAATTTCAGTAGCTGCAACCTTCAGGAATCCGACTTCACGGAAGCTGACCTTACGAGTTCCCTCTTCGAAAGTTGCGACATGTACCGTGCAGTTTTTTACAACACAAACCTCGAAAAGGCCGATTTTCGTACATCCTTCAATTACACTTTCGATCCGGAGCGAAACCGGATAAAGAAAGCAAGATTTTCAAGGTTGGGAGTTACCGGTTTGTTGGAAAAGTATAATATTGAGATAGAATAATTTACCATCCATAGCACGAAATCGAAGAAATGAATAAATATCAAAACATTAATAAAATGAAAAAAATCGGCTTTCTGCTCCTTTCAGTAGGGATCAGCATTTTAACTATGGCTCAGCCAAAATCCAATGCTAATTTTGATCGGTATTTTAATGCCGGAACCATGCGCGTTGATTACTTCCACTCCGGTACTTCGGCCGAAGAACATTTTTCACTGGATCGCATCCTTAACGACGGTTCATGGGCTGGAAGCGAAACGGTGTTGTTAGATGAATTAAACCGTGGGCTCTATTTTTTTAAAATCACAGACACCACGACAAATACATTGCTTTACAGCCGGGGCTTTGCCTGTATTTTCGGCGAATGGCAAACGACAGGAGATCCAGCCTGGGGCACTTTTCATGAATCGTTGCGCTTTCCCTGGCCCAAATTGCCGGTTAAACTTACCATTGAAAAAAGGGATTCCAAAAACAACTTTACGCCTGTCTGGAGCCTGATTATTGATCCCAAAGCACGGAATGTAAATCCTTCGGCGCTTAAAAGCGATTATAAGACTTTCCCGTATATCGAAAATGGCATACCCAGTAACCATGTGGATATTGTAATCCTGGGTGACGGTTACACGGCTGATGAGATGGCAAAATTCCATAACGACGTTGCCACACTCACGGATGAATTGTTCACCGTTGAACCTTTCAAATCGCGGAAAGCCGATTTCAATGTCCGGGCTGTCGAAACGCCTTCGGCCACAAGCGGCGTAAATAAACCTCATCCCGGGGTTTTTAACCGCACGCCACTTTCAATGTCTTATGGGGCCTTCGATTCCGAAAGGTACGCGCTTTCGTACGACAACCGTACCATACGCGATGTAGCTGCCAGCGTTCCTTATGATTATATGTTCATACTTATTAACGAGCGCACCTATGGAGGTGGCGGCATTTTTAACCTTTATTCAACAGTAGCCGCTGACAACAAATTTTCACGGTATATTTTCGTACATGAATTCGGGCATTGCTTTGCTGCGCTTGCCGACGAATATTACACCTCCGATGTGTCGTATCAATCACCCGAAATAATTGTCGAGCCATGGGAACCCAATGTTACTGCGCTCTTCGAACCAGCAAACCTGAAATGGAAGACGCTGGTGAAGGCAAATACACCTATCCCTACACCCTGGGAAAAGACGGAATTTGATAATTTTAGTTACGGCATTCAGAAAGAAAGGCGTGCTTTAAGAGCTGCCAACGTTCCGGAAACTGAAATGGAAGCATTATTTGAGCGCGAGAAAAAAACCTCGCTCGAAATGTTTGATAAAAATAAGTACAAGGATGCAACAGGAGCCTTTGAAGGTGGCAACTATATGCAATTTGGTATTTACAGATCGGCACTCGATTGTATTATGTTTACCCGTAACAAACAGGAATTTTGTCCTGCATGCACAAAAGCAATTTCAGAAGTAATGGATATGTATTCGCGGTAAAATAACCCAAATACAACTTATAATTCTCAGTTCGGGAAACTTCCTTGTGACAGTTATTGAGGAAACGAATTCCTTATAGCAATCTCAGTCCAAAATTTAACACCACCCTGTAGAAAAACAGCAAAGCTATTACCAGGATAATCAGGCTCCACTTAAAGTAGTTTTTCTGCGCAACCCCTTGCTTGTGAATATTCTTATATTTAGTGGCATCGAAATTAAGCAAGACCGGTATCAAGGCCAGTCCAGGTGTTATTGTTTTGAGGATCAAAGGTATGTAAAATGTTGGTAATGTAAGAAGAAACAGGATAACTACCCCTGCCAACCATGGAAGAATGACCTGGCTAATCACGAAGAAAAGCCTGAATTCGGACCTGATAAGCGTAACTGAACTTGACGAAATAAGAAAAAGCGGTGTTGCTTGCCAACCTATAACAAGCATGGCGACAAAGGCGATTGCAGTAAAAATGATTTCTTCGATATCAAAAACATTACTCAGAAACAGCCATTCGGACACAAAGATGAATTCGGTTCGTGTAAAAAAACCGGCAATATAAGCTCCGAAGAACATATTACAGCCACAAATAAACCCCCACAGGTAGAACAGCTTAAATCGCTTAAGAATCTTATGTGTAGAAAAATATAATTTCAGGAATACAAATGCCAGCATTAACGAAATGATAGGTCCGGCAGCGAAGATCAGCACCAGGTTTGTTCGGGTATATAATGGGTCGTAATCGCTGATCGCGAACTTCAGCTTATAAAAATACCAGATTACCGGTATATTGAATGAAGAAGCGATAATTATAGTAACCAGCTGATAAACAACATACGTCAATAAAAAGGCAAGAATAAAATAGGCAGTGGAATAAAGAAATGATAACCCGAATTTTTTTCTTATTTCCGAAGTGGTAACCAGTTTTGTGAAGTTGGCGAGGATTTCCTTCCGCTCTTTCTTTTTAAGTGCCTTCCGTTCGGCACGTGTCATGTTATAAATATACAAATACCCCCCGCCTTCGGCTCTGCGCTTTTTTCGGGGGAAAATAGCCCGCCATGGATTTTTCCTGAATTTTGCATACCACTTTTGTCGGACAACTTTTCTATCGTGTTTTTCAATACTTTTAATTTGTTTTATCCGGCGCTCTAATGAGTTTAATTCCCTCTTGGCAAACGGATTAGCAATAAAATTAAGAAATCGTTTTGTAAATTTTGCCCATATTTCACCCCTTTCCTGACTTTGCCGTTTTTTAACATATTCTTTTTTGCGTGCTTGCGAACGTAGCTTGCTTTCAAGAAGTTTTTGATGGTCAATAGTTGCCAAAGGGTCATCTTTGAGCAGTCTGCGCCGCAAATTGTTGTAATGCATTTTTCGCACCTCCGTGCCTGCAAACGGGTGAGCCAAAAATACAGTGATCTTGCTTTTTAATTTACGCCAATCATCGCTCCTTTGTTTACGACGCATTGATTTTATTCGTGATTGCTTGTGCTTATGCACTTCAATTTGACTCTTCGGATCGAAATTTATAAATGGAGTTTCTTTATGTGTTCTGCGCCTCCTATTTTCGTGATTCTCTCTTTTTCCCTTTTTAACTTCAAATACACTCACAAAAAATGCAATAATGCTTTTCTTGAAATTACGCCAGGCATCAGCCCTTTCCTTCCGATGCATAAATTTTTTACGTGCATTGAGTTTCCGCTTTTCAGCCTGTCTTCTTTTACGTGCTATTTTTTTATACGGATCTTTCTTAAATATTTTCCACATATTCTTTCCTGTAATCTGAGTCAACTCTTTTTAAAATACATACCCGTCGAAAAATAAAAATTCAGCCCGGTTTTTTTCTGAAATCGGAGGAACAGCTATTTTGATCTCAATAATGATGTAAAAGGCTTGTAAAATTCACAACCTTGTAATACTTGAACTTCAAGTAATTGTATTCCATCTGACTATCGTACTAAAATTGCTGATTAATGTGCAAAACCAAATTGCCAATAGCTACATTACAGTTTTAAGCCAAAGCTTAAAATTACCCGATAGAAAAACAGTATGGCAATTACTGCTATGATAATGCTCCAGCGGAAGTAATTTTTTTGCACCACACCCGATTTATGAATATCCTCGTACTGTAAAAGATCGTAAAGGTATAAGGATGGTAAAAGTACCAGCCCTGGAGTAATTGTTTTTATTATCAGGGGAAGATAATAATGCGGCGTTGTGATCAGGAATAGAATAAGCATACCAGCCAACCAGGGAAAGACAACTTGTGTAAAAATAAAGAACTGCCTGTTTTCGGGCGTTATCATAGTTATGGAACCTGATGAAACAAGGAATAAAGGTGTTAATATTCTGCCTATCACAAGCATCATAACAAAAGAGAGTATAGTGAAAAATATCTCCTCTATATCGAATATGCCTGACATAAAAAGCCATTCGGAGGTATAAATGAATTCAGTGCGAGTCAGGAATCCTGCGATGTAAGCACCAAAGAACATGTTGGCTCCACAGATAAACCCCCAGAGATAAAATAACTGAAAACGCTTAATGATCCGATTTTCAGAAAAAAACAACCTGATAAAAAGGAAGGCTATCATCAATGATATTATCGGTCCCGCTCCAAAAATCATTACCATTGCCGTCCTGGTGTACAAGGGAGAATATGTGTAAAGCGGGAACTTTAACTCATAATAGTACCAAACAATAGGTATATGGTAGGAAGCAGCCACAAATATGGTAACAGTCTGATAAATAATATATACCAGCATAAATGCGATGATAAAATATCCTGTCGAATGCAAAAATCCAAATACGAATTTACTGCGTAGTTCAGGAGTAGTCAGTATTTTTTTAAGATTTTCGCGGTTCTGTGCCCTTTTGCGCATAGCCAGGTCCTTGCGTTCCTGCCGGGTCATGTTGTAAACATATAAATAACCACCGCCTTCAACCCGGCGCTTTTTTCGGGGGAAAAGCGCTTTCAACGGGTTTTTCCTGAATTTAAAGAACCATTTCTGGCGGGCTATTTTGAGGTCGGCCCTTCTCAGTTTTTTTATATAAATTATTTCCCTCTGATCAGGTGTTAATTCTTTTTTTGCAAAAGGGTGGGCTAAGAATTCAGTGATACGATTTACAAATTTCTGCCAGGCAATAATCCTCATCCTGCGGCGGTAGGCCTTTTTCTGGGATCTGTATTCCTTTTTTTCTGCCTGGGCTTTTCTCCGGTTGGTTTTAGCATAGGGATCCCTTTTAAACATTTTAACCAAGAGGCTGTCGGGCGCGTCTTCATCAACTTTCTTTTTTGGAAATGGGTTAGAAAAGAAGTTTTTGAATCGTTTTTTGAATCTCAACCATGCCTCCGACCTGACTCTGCGACGCCACGCATTTTTGCGAGCCTTCATCTCACGATGCTCGGCCTGCGTTTTCATGCGGTCTATCTTGTCTAAAGGATCTCTGCTAAATATATTCCACATACCAGGACGTATAAAATAGGGGACTAAGGTAAATAAAATCTGCTTGCTGGATTCAAATAAATACAATCAGGAAACGAACTTTTCTGTGTTATCATTAGTAAAATTTAACCTTTGAGGGAACAAGCAAAGACTTAAAAGTCAAAAAGTAAAGTTCAAAAAGCAAAGTTCAAAAAGGTGATGTCAAAGAAATGAATTGCAGGTTAAAGGTTTCAGCAGAAATAAATGGTACTTGTGACAACCAAATTATCCATTTAAATCTCTCAGCAAAATAAACGTCCTGACTGTTGAATTTTGCACTTGCACTTTGAATTTT
>CAIXAQ010000386.1 GCA_903917425.1 uncultured Bacteroidales bacterium | reverse complement strand
GGCGAAGCAGTTTCCCATCGAGTAAAAACAAATTTCCGGCAGGGCGCGACGAACGGATATCCACTTTTACCGGATTATTGGCATGAGGAAGGTATGGGCCACGAAAATTTTCGGAATACCAGATATGCAATCGCTCATTAGTCGAAATAGTATCGGTAAAAAACAACCACCAAAGTCCATTATAAAAATAAAGAGACGCATCGACTGCCTGAAGATTTTCTATGAGCATTTGTTCGAAAACCAATTTCCCATCGGAAATATCGTACCTGTATAAATCAATGCTTCCGCCCCTGGAATTTTCAGGAATACAATAGTAAACGCCTTCATTTTCAAACAGATAAGGGTATGCCAGGTGGTAATCCTTTTCCAATGCTATCGTTTTTCTCCGGATTTCATTTGATTTCAGATCAAGCTGAAACGAGGTTAAAAATCCTTTTGCCGTGCGGTAATCATACTCTTCGCAAAGAATATGGCAGATGTTATCTTTCACAAATCCGAAAGAATCGGCATGATAAACTGATTTTATATTACTGATTTTCAACCATAAAGGTTCAGGAATATTAATAATGCCAGGTTCTACAATTTCCTTTACCGGCAAAGGAATAATTCCGACATCCCATTTTTCGGTCAGGAACAAATCATGATAATGAAATTTAAGTTTATTGACAAGCACTTTCAATAAAAACCTGAACATCTTACTATTTCCCGGCAATTTATAAATTGCTGATGCAGGCGAATTGGAAGCTTTAAGAAATTCAGTATTCCCATTTTCAATTTCGCGGCAAACCTGTAGTGGCCATTCGGTGGAACTTTGAAAGAGGTTATTCAGATTTGCTTCCCAGGAATGGTTAATAGTTCCAAAATATGCTTTGTGTAAAATAACGCCACTATCGAGTTTTTTGGTAAGCCTTTGCAGGATAGCCGCATTTACTGGATCGTTGAATATAATTTCCCAGAAACCTGTCGGCACTCCACGGTATTTCCGATCGTCGTCGTGATGGTACGACCAAACGCCGTATTTTGCTGCATCAAGGATTTCGCCCTTGATAATGCCGAAACCAAAACGCAGCATAAAATCGAGATCAGATGATTTTATTGCAGCCACATCGGTTTCGGCGAAATAATCAGCATAACCTTTTTTACTTGTTGAACAGGAAATGGATGGTAAACCAGGATAAAGATCATTAATTGCAACATTCCTTTTCGCCTCCGGTTTCATTAAATACCTGAACCACAGCCTGTACAATAGCTTTGAGTAAGGGTAATGAAGAAGTTTTTCACGAAAGCTTAAGCTTTGAACCGGATTCGCATTTACAATCAGCAGCGAGCATGTATGTCCACCCGAAACCAAATTCTGTATAGTTTCGAGTTGCCATTGCTGGAAAGAACTGCCATTACATAATACACCAAATTTCATAGTCCCGGTTTAATATAATTAATTTGCATACCTGTATAGTTCCTGCAACTTTTTGGCAACAGCCTGTTTACCAAATATTTCCAATGCCTGCTGTCGGATCCCGTTTTTATCGAATTCTGAAAAGTGATCCAGCATAAAACCAATTGCATCCAACAAAGCAGTTTCATCGCGGGCAGCAACAAGTCTGCCGTTTTTATTATTCACATATTCCGGAATTCCACCAACAGAGGTAGCAATTACAGGCAAACCACACGAAAAACTTTCGCTGATCACTACAGGCATATTTTCGTAGTTGCTGAACATAACCATAAAGTCCGAACTTTGATAAGATTTAATAAGATTCTCATTTTCAAGCAGTCCTGTAAATTTCAGCATTGGTTCCTTTAATCCCAGTTCCGCAGCAAGCAGTTTCATTTTATCCAGATCCATCCCCTCTCCTACCAGTAAACATTCAAAATCATCGCGTAAAACTGATAGTTTGCTTATCACGTTTAACAAACCACTTATATTTTTCGAACGATCTTCGAAGCAGGAAATATGAATAAATCTCTTAACTTTATTTTCAGATCGTTCATTACCAGGAATATAGGCTTCAGTATCCACCACATTGGGTAAAACCATATAATTTTTATTTAACAATCCATGGCTTTGCATGGCGCGTGCAAGGTTTTCGGAAACTGTACTTACTGCTGCGGCATTCCGGACAATTATTTTGGTTAACAACTTACGGAACAGACCTTTATAAGTTCCTGTTACAGGCAAATACCTCGACCAATGTTCAGTAATCACGTACCTGATTCCGCTAAACCATCGCAGCCAAAGTGCAAACAAACCCAATCGCGTGAGTACATTTACATGAATAATCCGGGGCCTGCCCCAGGTATTTTTCAGTAAGGAATAACCTTTTACAAATGCCAGAACGAACATCAGGCCCGACAGCGGTTTTGTGAGTATTGACGGCAAATTGCTGTTTGTACCATAATACACTCTGACGGTTGTAACGCCCATTTCGATTTTTTTCTCAACCTGGTATCCATACGATTTTTCGGGAGCGGCACGGAGGT
>CAIXAQ010000385.1 GCA_903917425.1 uncultured Bacteroidales bacterium | reverse complement strand
GGGATTATTACTGCCTCGGCCACTGATAAAACAGGTGTAAAATTAGATATGGTCTTTAACAATGCCAAAGGGACAGCGACTTTCATACTGAAAGGCGAAACCATTGAATTGAAACAGGATACAATGGGATCAGGCGTAAAATACAGCAATGAGAAGTATGAATATACAGAATGGCACGGCCGGATTGAACTGAAAAAAGAAGGGAAAACCATATTCCTGGAAAATGAAAAGCAATAAAAAATCCTCTGAAAAATTAATTCCATAAAAGATAATATGAAACCCCAAAGCAGCATTTCGTTTTTCTTAGCCACGATTTTACTATCATTCGTCACTTTTGGGGTTTCTGCACAAAACTTAACTGACACGGTAAACATTCCGCAGATAACCATCGAATCTCTGAATGGCTTTGGGCCTTACACCATCGGCACTTCGCGCGACAATTATTTTATGGCTTACAGTTTGCCAGCAAATACTTCGAGTATTACTTTCCGGATGATTGATCAGGATGGCAACCAAATAGACAGTTCATCCACCACCCAGGGCGACAATTTAGAATCGGCCTTTTGGGAATTTGAATCCGACACGATGAATTTGCCTTTGTCGCCGCAATTAAACGTGGAAGTGCATTATCAAACTGACAGTGTGGCCAATTATTACATTCCTTACATAGTTAACTGCGACACCGTTTCATTTGAAGCCACCAAAGGATGGGGGCCTTTTGTTACTAACAACTACACCCGGAGCGATACTGCATGGCACAACGTTGCCCAAACTGCGAACACTTTTAGCCTCAAAAATCTGCCACCACGAACGCAAAGCGTTAAGTTTACCATATTCTCGTCCGATTCGCTCGCTCTCGATTCGGCCCTATTCATTGCGCCAAGCGGCCAATATCTCGATTCGGCTTTCTATGTTAATGTTAGGATGGATTTGCTGCCGCTAAAAACCAGGTTCATTGAGGCCACTTCTTTTTGCGAAGGCGGCCCGTCGGATGGCGTTATTCAAAATAAAGAGCTTTTGGTTATTCCTCAAAAGCCAAAATTGGTGTGCAAAACCGATTTGGGCATTTACCATGATTCGATCCCGCAATTTACACAAAACCAGATAGGTGGCCAGGCCATCATGGTTGACACCAATAAATATGCTCAAATACAGAATGGGCCGGGAATTTTTAACCCCACAAATTCGGGGGTCGTTTACAAAGGCCCTTATAGTTTCGATATTATCGAGGGTCAGTTTACCATCGAAACCTGGCTTCAATTTAACCCGAAACTAAATGGCCAATCGTTTGGGATTATGGAAATCATGTCGGTTGACTCACTTTGGACAATTTCGGTAAGCAGGATAAATGGTGGCACCTCTCTATATTTTTATTCGATGGCTGGAGGAATGCAGCGTCAATTGGTTTTAGCTAATTTGCCGGGCGCAAATATTTCCGGATGGCATCATGTTGCCTATACTTTTCAGTATGTACAGGGTACATCTTCATTTATAGTAAAGATTTATTGGGATGGGAACCTGGTAAATCCAGACGATGTGGATGTGGATGTAGATGAATTTATTAATATGGCTGAGCATATACCTTACAAAAAAAACATGCGGACCAAACCGCTGATTATTGGGCAAATGAATGCTGAGGAGTTTTCGTTGAGGGTTATCTCTGCTATGGACGAAATCAGGGTTTGGAATTATGCCCGGTCGGCACAGGAAATCAAGAACAATTACAAAAAACCCGTCCTCCAGGATTTAAACTTGATAGGTTACTGGAATTTCGATGATTTGCGGAACCGCCTGAAAATAGTTTCCGACGACAGCTATACCAACAACACAGGTACCATAGAAAATGGCGCATATTTTATTCCTGAAGCCATCGATATACAAGATTTGAACGACACGATATTTTTTACATCGAGCAATAAACTCACCGATTCGGTGCGCTTTGGTTTTTACGACAACCGAAACAATTTGTTATATTCAAAATTGATAAAACCCGTAAGCGGCAAATACACCTTTCCTTACGACTTATCCTCCCTTTCGTACAAAGTCAGCCATTTGATCGCTTGCGAATATTTCCCCGGTGTGGCCGACAGCGGTTTTATCACAACCTACAATGTTTCCGTTTATCCGCCAATCCCAATTGC
>CAIXAQ010000384.1 GCA_903917425.1 uncultured Bacteroidales bacterium | reverse complement strand
TGGTCCCATTTTCGCGATAATGCCGGCCAGGCTTTTACTCAACCCTATGCGGGTTAGCAGGTTAGCAAGATTTTTACGTACTAAAAGCAAAAAAATAACGACCGGAACTCCGATTGCTGCAGTATAGATATTGATCTGGCTGGAATTCTTAACCAGCGAGATAACCAGGGAAAGAAATGTTCCGCCTTCGGTAGGAATGCCCAGTACCGGTGATAACTGACCCGCGGCGATCTGAAGGCCGACGGCAGTGCCTAACCCGGCCATAACCGGAAAACTTATGAAATTTGTAAGAAACCCCAGTTTTAAGAATCCCAGTATTATAAGGATTATACCCGTCAGCAAGGCGAGTGCCATGGCAGCCCCAAGGTATTCGGGAGTGCCCTGGGCCGCAATCGGTGCAACCGCTGCCAGTGTCATCAAACTGGTTACAGCAACAGGTCCTACCGAAAGAGTACGGGATGTTCCGAAGATGGCATACAATATCAGGGGAGCCATTGAAGCATAGAGGCCGACCTCGGGAGGCAGGCCTGCCAGCTGGGCATAAGCCAGAGATTGCGGTATAAGCATGATTGAGACTATGACCGCAACAACCAGGTCGTTGGTGGCGGTTTGCTTATTATAGCTTGCCCCCCATTCAAGGATTGGGAAATACTTCCTGAGCATGCCTGGCTTAGTTGCTACTGTTTTTGCGTTTTTTTTTGAATCCATATTAGTTAGTTTATTAAGGATACTTCCAACTTAGCTTCTATTCAAAATAATAAGCAGCTTCAGCTTTAGGATGATGCCTGGGTGATTGTATGAGTCCTGTTAATTTGTTTTGTTGATTTTCTTCTTTGCATTTTTCACTGCTTTGCGTTCATCCATTTTCCGTTGAAACTCTTCATAAGTCTTAACCATAGTTTTACCAGTTTCAAGAACAAAAAGAAGAAATATTCCCACGCTTAAAAACATATAAATCAGGTGGAATATAACCCCCGAAATATTTGTCGGTCCCCAGTCTATTCCATAAGGTGAATTCATGGCCATTGTGGCCACTGAGAAGCTTAAAGCCTGCACAAAACTCCTGCCTTGAGCAAGCCAGTAAAAAAGAGTTCCTGCTATCAGAATAAGCACAAGAACAAAGCCTAACGATCTGTAATATTGATCTTTAACAAGTCTCTTAAAAATATCCACGATAAATTTAAAGAGTAAAAGGATTGATGCCAGCATTTAAGTAAGTATTAAGGTTGTTTTTAAAATTAAGACCCAAATTCCAAGTCCCAAGCCCCAAATTCCAAATCCCAAGCCCCAAATTCCATAATCTAATAATCAATTAAATGCTCGTCTCCGTTAAGCCCCTGCGGGGTTTGGGGTCTCTTGTTTACTCAAATTCTAAGTTAACATAAAGGCTATGGTATTTTTTGGCAATTGATAGTACTGTTTTGAAACTTGGATCTTGGAATTTGAGACTTGGAATTTTTAATCCTGTAAAATGTGCGATCGGCTCATCATTCCCCCGGAAATATTCCGTGCTTTGAAGCCGTTCTGCAACAAAATTCGTGTTGCAAAGTAGGCCCGTTGTGCCGAACGGCAGATTACCAGAATTTCCCGGTCCGCAGGAAGTTCGCTTAATCGGGCCCGAAGCTGGGGCAAAGGAATATTAACCGCACCCGGCACAGCCTCTACGGCTATTTCCTGGGGATTGCGGACATCCAGAAGGATCCCATCGCCTAAAGCATTCCAGTGTGCGATTGGCATATCGCCACGGAGTACATCGGCTGCAACCATTCCCGCGAAATTAACAGGGTCTTTTGCGCTTCCGTAAGGCGGGGCATAGGTTAGTTCTGACTCCTCGAGGTCGTAAATGGTGCAACCCATCTGTATCGCCATGGCAAAGGAATCCATTCGCTTTGGGACACCATCTTCGCCGAGCATCTGCGCACCCATAAGAAGGCCGTTGGATTTTCTGAATATCACTTTAGTCACAAGTAATTTTGCCCCGGGATAATATCCTGCATGGGAATTCGGATATAAATATATCTTTTCAAAATCCGTGTCACCCAGCATGGTGAGGAGTTTTTCGCTGGCCCCGGTCTGGGCGATTGTGGCATCAAATACCTGGCAGATCGAAGTGCCTTGTGTACCGCGGTAACACGAATTGCGTCCGCAAAGTACATCGGCAACAATGCGTCCCTGGCGGTTGGCTGGTCCGGCAAGCGGGATAAGCGACCACTGGCCTGTAACAAAATCCTTCACCTCGACGGCATCTCCGACGGCGTAAATATCGGCATCAGACGTACGCATATGTTCATCAACCCTTATTCCTCCGCGTTGCCCGAGTTCAAGCCCGGCCATCTTTGCCAGTGCCGTTTCAGGACGAACTCCGATTGCGAGAATTACGATGTGTGCGGGATGCGCTTTGCCAGATTCGGTAAGCACTTCGAGCGTTCCATCTGCCGTTTGCCGGAACCCTGCAACGCCATCGCTGAGTTCAACCTTTACGCCACGTTTTTGCATATAGCGTTTTACCAGGCGTGCCATTTCGGGATCGAGCGGAGGCATTACCTGGTTTAGTTTTTCAACAAGTGTAACTCCGAGCCCACGGTGCATAAGGTTTTCGACCATTTCGAGTCCTATAAATCCTCCACCGACAACAACGGCTTTCCTGGGTTTCGAGAGGGTATCGATACCGCTGTACTCATTCATTCCTGACCGGACTAAGTCCCTTTCGAGCCATTCGCGAATATTTCTGGCATCAGGTACGGTTCGTACCGAAAATATTCCCGGCAGGTCGATTCCTGGTAATGGCGGGCGGATAGGGGATGCGCCAGGTGAAAGCACGAGCTTATCGTAGCTCTCGGTGGTTATTTCACCCGTGAGGTTATTCCTGAGTTCCACTGTTTTATTTCCCGCCGAAACACCAACTACTTCGCAGTTGGTGCGGCAATCGATATTGAAAACAACCCGGAATGTCTGTTCTGTTGCCACCAGCAGGCTAGCTTCCTGCTCAATGGTACCTCCCACATGGTAAGGCAGCCCGCAGTTTGCATACGAAACATAGGGTCCGCGTTCCACTATAATGATTTCGGCTTTTTCGTCAAGCCTGCGCAGACGTGCGGCGCATGAAGCACCGCCTGCAACTCCACCGACAATTATAACTTTCATACTATTTAATTTTTTTGGTACATTTTTAATACTTATTTAACCTGGTAAATCTAAACTCTCATGACACCAGAGGTCGGAAGACAGAAGTCCGAAGTCGGAAGGAAGCAGGAAAGAGAGTTCTGCAATTTTTGCAATAATTAGCTATTTTCATTGTTTCGATTAAAGAACAATAATTTAACCAAGTTGCCATAAATGTTAGCTGACACATCTTCTGACTTCTGAATTCCGTTTTCTGCCCTTTATTTCTTTTTCTAATCCCATCCCGATCTACACAGCAACCTCTCAGAAGTGAAATCCGAAACTTATTT
>CAIXAQ010000383.1 GCA_903917425.1 uncultured Bacteroidales bacterium | reverse complement strand
TTAATAATTTGATTAATATCTGAATGTGAGCATTTCTTCATCTGCGACTTCTTCCAGGAAGCGGCGGAAATCTGGTTCCCCGCATGTGAGGCAGTACATTTTTTTATCTGATGGCCAATAATATGCCCGGGCTCCTTTTTGTAGTTTGGCGCCACATGTAGCACAATTGCAAGCCCATTTCACCAGTAATTCAGAAGGATCATTGTTAAATCTGCGTTTCATTGTTTTGAGGGATTAAGGTGTAAATATCTGCTTTTATAGCAAGTTGAAAATCGAGGTAATTGATTTGAAACCCATTGTAAAAAACATCCAGCGGGTGTAAATCTGCATCGTTTTTTAAGGTCAGCGAATATTTGCTGAGTTTGGCGACAATAAAAATAAATCCATCATACAAGCCCCCGGGCCTTGCTGAGTGAAACTGAAATTTCATTCCTTTCCTGATATCCATTTTGTTTCATTTTTTAGGGCCGGGACCGGTTCTCCGATCCTGGCCGGATGTTATTAATCTTCGTTTGGTTTCATAATAAAAATAGCTGGGCTGGGGTCGTCAAAATCTCTTCCCTGTATGACAGCTTTTAAAGTAACTGTTCTATGTTGTGGCATTTCGAAAATAATTTTTTCGTGTTTTTCCCAGTTACCGGCATTTGGCAGCATGCAAACAAATTGAAAATCCATATTTGCACTTGATGTTTTAAAGGCTTTCACAGTGAACATATAGAGTAAATCCCACAGACGGCCGGATTCATCCTGCATCCCTTTTAATACTTCGGGAACTTGCACATACTTTGTAAAAACTGCCTGAGTAAGATAAACCGGAAATTTTATCCCGGCTTCTTTGCAGATTTTTTCGTCAACTAAAATTAGCGTTCCATCTTCCACGGCTTCAGCGGTTGTATAGGTGCAAATTACTTCCCATTCTTGTTTTTCTGTTTTCATTTTTTTGATTTATTTAGTTAGTGATTACCTGGTAATTTTCCGGCCATACAACACAATCGTATTTTGAACCGAATTTATAAACTTCAAAATAAACGGCTCCGACTGTTGAAACCGGGCATTTTTCAGCGGTTAAAATATCTCCATCTTTGCATCCGAGAGCTTTTAATTCGCTGTCTAAATCTCCAATCAATTTTATTTGCATGGCTTTAAGTTGTTTAGAATGATTCTTAATAGTGTATGGTTCTGAGGAGTACATTTTTACGTTTGCAGATTTTCCGCATGTGGTTGGTTCCCGGGCTTTTCCCATCCCAAAAGCAAAGGCAAAAATCAGCGTTTACGGCCATTTCCAAATTCCTGATAATACCGGCACTTCTTCCGTGTTTTATCCAATCCGGTTTAAATAGTTCAAAAGGCAAATTATTTTTTTTTGCTGCCTCGATCCCGAGCTGGTCCGCCCCTTTAGCATTACCGGATAAAATTTTAAATTCATATCCGAATTTTACACCGAATGCAATAATTTTTTTTAATTCGGATTCTAAAAGCAGGGGATCAAAAAATCCCCTGCTCCCTGCTATAATCAGATTTTTTCTCATGTGCCTAAAAATGGATTTTTGGGATTTTTCTTGTTTATTTCTTCGCTGCCCCAAAAGTTCCGGATATCATCCAGCGACATAAATTTGCCGGTTCTTTTAAAATACTCGTCACAGTGCCAATACCAGCATTGTTTATTGTGGCTAAATCTGAAACCTGCGTTTTTTAGTTCTGTTTTCACTGGATAGGTATTTCCGGTAACCCACAGCCAGGAGCCCATAATTTCAATAATTATTCCTTGTATGCTCAAAATATCGTCA
>CAIXAQ010000382.1 GCA_903917425.1 uncultured Bacteroidales bacterium | reverse complement strand
GGGCCTTCAAGTAATGCACTGGATATTAGTGAAGCTTTAAAGTACATTGAACATCGCTTCAGGAATAGGTCGGTACTAATTTATAAATAAAATTAAATGATTCTTTTCAAAAAAAGGAGAGGAGATAAGATTTTGCGCAAACAGTGATTTAACAACTTTGTAAAATTTAACATTAAAGGAGGATATTTATGACAACATTAAATGAACCTGGCAAATCTCCAATAGAAAATTTGAATTATTGGAAAAATTATCTGGAAGAATCGTCTTTGCAGATTCCGCTTTATCTTTCAGGAAAAGGAGACGGGAGCATCTTTAAAACCATTAAATTACAGTTGAATCCCGAACTGATAAAGGGAACAGAACAATTCACTTCTTGCTATAATTACAGTATCACAAGTCTTTTTACAGCATTATGGGCAACTCTGGTTTTGCGTTATGCTGACCAGGATAACATTGTGCTATTTTCGTCAGTTCCAGCTGTACCCTTAAAAATTACAATCTCCAAAGAAACTTGTATAACAGAATTCATTACAGGCCTTGTATCGCAATTTAATGAAGGGAAAAGGCACCCACTCCCGGATATTAACATGTTGATTGAACCTTTAGGTACAGGTTTCAAAGCAAATGTTCAATCAGGCTTAGTAGCTATTCGGGAAGCAACAGATCAATCTGCTCCACAGCAATTCGTGCCATATGATATAATATTTGAATTTGCCACGAAAGATATCGCATCTTTCGAGATAATTTTTAATGATAGGTTCGAAGAGTTCTATGTAAAGCTTATGGGCGAACATTTTCTGAACTTGCTTGAAGGGGTCCTCTCAAACCCGGAAGCAAGCCTTTTATCAATCCCTATTACATCGCCTGCTGAAAATCAGCGAATTCTTTATGAATTCAATAATTCTGATGTAAATTTCAATGAGGATATTACCCTTCAACAGCTTTTTGAAGAGCAGGTTGAAAAAACTCCGGATAACATTGCAGTAGTATACAAGGATGAAACCATTACATACAGGGAATTGAATCAAAAGGCGAATCGCCTTGGTCATGCTATCAGGGGTCACTACCGTACTATATACAAGGAAGATATTCTTCCTGATACTCCAATCGGAATCTGTATGGACAGGGGAGTTGGGATGATTGTAGCGATAATGGGTATTCTCAAAGCAGGATGCGCCTATATACCTATTGATCCGACGTATCCAGCAGATCGCCTGCGCTTTATGATGGATGATGCTCTTGCTCCTTTGGTCGTAACCGAAATGGCCAATCTTGATAAACTTCTTTTTCTAAATGAAACTGACTATGGTGTAATTTCTCTTGATGGCGGTTGGGGAGTCATCTCGAAATATTCAGACAAGAATCCTGCACAAATCAACAATTCACGTAACCTGGCCTATATCATCTATACTTCAGGTTCCACAGGCCGGCCAAAAGGGGCAATGATCGAACATAGGAGTGTGATTAATTATGCTTTTTATGATAAGAAAACGCGGCATATCCAACCGGGGGACCGCGTACTTCAGTTTTCTTCAATAAATTTTGATATGTCTGTGGGGGACATGTTTCCTGCATTATTATTCGGGGCTACATTGTACATTACCCATAATGAGCTAAGAATGGATCCGGAAGCATTATTAAATTATATAAAGGAACAGTCTATCAATGATATATTTTTGACTCCAGCTGTTTTAAATGCTATGCCGAAAGTAGATGTGCCATCTTTGAAATACATATATACGGGGGGCGAAATCTCTGACAGGGAAACATTGAATTTCTGGAGTAAAGGGAGAACCTTATTTAATGTTTACGGGCCAACCGAGTGTACAGTTATTTCAAATGGATGTATCTATGATGAACACCGTTTAAGTACTGAGATTGGTGAACCTAACGATAATATGAAAATCTATGTGCTTGACAAATTCCTGAACCCTTTGCCGGTAGGAGTGCCAGGGGAACTTTGTATAGGCGGGATTGGGGTCAGCAGGGGGTATTTGAACCGGCCTGAACTTACTGAAGAAAGTTTTATTAAAAACCCATTTAGTACTCAGGAAGAAAAAAACAGTGGGAGAAATCTCAGGCTTTACAAGTCGGGCGATCGCGTAAGGTGGCTCAATAATGGTTCTATTGACTTTCTGGGGCGTGTGGATTTCCAGGTAAAAATTAGGGGATTCCGTGTTGAACCCGGTGAAATTGAAGCCGTGCTTTCCTCTCATGGTGAAATTAAAGAGTGTGTTGTAGTGCCATATGATGACGGAACAGAAAAACGTTTGGTTGCTTATTATGTACCAAAACCCGAAACATCACCTGCCATCACAGACTTAAAAGC
>CAIXAQ010000381.1 GCA_903917425.1 uncultured Bacteroidales bacterium | reverse complement strand
TCACAGGTGGTTGACCGGCAGATGTTTACTTCGGCGGTAACGGCAGCAGCAGTGGATGCAGGCAGGCAGGTAAGAATTATTCAACACCTTTCGCAGCCTGCCGATCACCCGGTTAATATATTTCACCAGGAAGGCGAGTATCTTAAAGGCCTGGTGCTTCTGGTGGATTAGTTTTCATACCTCCAGGTAATTTTTCGCAGGCAATGTCATACTTATATAGTATCTGTTGATTCTCTTCATGTTACAATACCTACAGTGTTTGGAAAATTGAAAATAATCTGAGAATTAAAAGTTAAAAACGTATCAGTGCCTAAAGTAAAAAGTGCCTAAAATGCCTCCTCATCTTGTTATTATGCTTGTAAAAAAACATTTTTCTGATTTTGCAGCATGTTGTGGTTTTGTGAATCGTTCAACACTTTCTTGTAATAGCCAATTGGCATTCATGCCAGGAATTGCTGATGATTTTAGGCACTTTAGGCACTCAAGGCACTTTAAGTACTCTTAAAAAGGCAAATCTTGCTAGGATGAATTTTACCAAGTTAGCAACAACCATTTCTATCCTTGATTATTACGTATAAAGTAATTTGCTATGCCGGATATTTATCAGTTTATAAAATACGATTCCGAAACTTCAATCGAAAGCCTGAAAACCAAATGCGAATCGGGGGCTATTATTTGTTTCGATCTGGAAGACAGTATTTTCAATTGGATCGATGAAACCAAAGGGCCTGTGCTGAAGCAGAATTACAGGAAGTGGTTAAACATTATCCTCCGCAAACTTAATGCCGGAGCAATTCCCCTGAAAATTGGAATCCGTTTAAACTCCTTCGATTCAGGTGAGCAGCAACTGGATTTGGAATCAATTCCAGAAGGAACCAAAATTCATACTTTCCTGGTGCCAAAGGTTGAAACCGCTTTTGATATTGACAGCCTGGCCGAGAGATTACAGGCTAAAAACTTAAATATCAGTGAAATAATCCCGATTATCGAATCCGGGAAAGGACTTAATAACCTGGAAAGAATTGTAAGCTGCAAAAATCCGGTATTGAAAATGGGCTTCGGGCATTGCGATTATAACCTGAGCATAGGAGCATTTCCCTTTTTTCACCAGGATTCAACTGAATATTGGAAATGGGTAAACCGGATTGTTTCCGTTTTAACTTCGCACAATTGTACCTTCATCAATTCAGCTTACCTCAACCTTAGTGACTCAGCCTTTTTTCAATCCATGCTGGCGCATCTGCAGTTTCTTTGTCAAGGCAATTTTGGGCAATTTACCTTGTCACATCAGCAAACCTTACTTTGCAATACTTTCTCAAAACAACCGGAATCGATAGCCGAAATTGGCAGGAACCGATTGGATTTGAGCATTAATAAAGAGATGTTACTATCTTTAAAATCCACATTTGAAGCAGAGAATAAGGGGCAAGGTTTTTCGATGACTTCCGACACAAAAACATTGATTTCACCCCAGGAATACATCTCTGCCAAACAGCATCTTGCAAGCTGGAAAGAAAATACAATCCATTTTACGTTCGTGGGCGGATGTTTCCCTGTGCAGTCCGACATCTTATTTGAAGATGTTTTTCACCGGATCCTGGCAAAAAAAGCGGAGGATAATCTGAATGTAAATTTTAATGTAAATATCATCCGCTACGAAAAATTCAGCAATTGCCTGCAGAAAATAGCAAATTACCACGAACACAGACCCATTAATTACCTGGTATTTCATATCAGGCCGGAACCTTATTTAAGAATAATCAAGCTTTATTACAAATATTTGAATTCCGGAAATAAACTCCACGGATCATTGAACCTGCCTTTTCTAGGCATCCTGAACCCGGAAAAATATGATCTTTTATCAGTTGGCAGAAGAAATGGTTATGCTGCCCGTAAAAGCAGATCGGGATTATATGATGCACTCATTAATTGCAACTATATGCTTGGCTATCTGATTGGTAATCATTACTATGCAAAATACAAATATCTGAGTCTGGTGAAAGACGTAATAGAATATTGCAACAACCAAAAAATAAAAGTGATCATTTTAGGACCGGCTATCCGGTCGGAGACTTTTTTCGAGGCCATTTTATCCAAAAAGCTGGAAAAATTCATGTCGGAGTCCTTGAAAAACGCCGATGCAAATTACATATTCGGTCTCGGGAAACAACAGGATAAGGGTAAAAAATACTTTCAGGAAAATGGAATACACGCAACCGAACTGTATCATACCTTAATTGCAAACAGGGTTTACGATGCCATCGGGGAGGAAGAAACCGGACAACATATACACAACGTGCCTTGCGATTAAAAAATTCATAGTTTTGCACCATGATACTTGTAACGGGCGGAACAGGATTAGTTGGATCCTATTTATTATATGAGCTTGCGCGAAAAGGCCAAAAGGTAAGAGCTTTATTACGCCCGGGTAAGAAGCCTTATGAACCGGGGAAGATATTCAATTGTCTTCCTGCAGGGAAAGAACAATATATCGATCAGATTGAATGGGTTGAGGGTGACATACTCGATCCTTTTTCGCTGCAGCAAGCTATGCAGGGAGTGGATTACGTATACCATTGTGCCGCTTTGGTTTCGTTTAATCCCCGCGATTTGAAGAAAATGCTGGATGTAAATATTATAGGAACGGCAAACATTGTAAATGCCTGCCTCGAAAACGGGATTAAAAAGCTATGTCATGTAAGTTCGATTGCATCGCTGGGTCTGGTCGAAAAAGGGGAAATGATAGATGAGAATGCCAAATGGAAGACTTCGCGCACCAACAGTGGCTACGCTATCAGCAAATACGGCGGTGAACGCGAAGTTTGGCGTGGTATAGAAGAAGGTCTGAATGCTGTAATCGTAAACCCATCGGTTATTATCGGGGCCGGGTGTCATCCTAAAGCAACAAACTCGTTGTTTCGTAACATAAAGTACTTCTTACCGTTCTATTTTACCGGAGTAAACGGATATGTGGATGTTCGCGATGTAGTGAAAGCTATGATTTTACTAACCGAAAGTCAAACCAGTGGAGAAAGGTTTGTACTTAATTCCGAGAATCTTTCCATCAAAGAGTTTTTTTCAAAAGCAGCAGATATCGTGGGCAGGCCACATCCAATTATTGCCATGAACGCGACGTTACTCCTGGCAATTGCCTTGTTCTTTGAGTTATCTGGCCTGGTCACAGGAGCCAAGCCCTTGCTTACGCGCGAAAATGTGAGGGCTGCCTTGTCAAAATCCTTTTATTCGTCCGAAAAATTCAGAACCACTTTTCACTTTTCATTTATACCCGTCGGCGATAGCCTGCGGGAAGCTTTCAGGATAATTGGCAGTATGAAGAAGTGAAATTTACAGCGGATTTCCTGTGTCTGCTTTTTATAGTTCAAGTGGAAGCACCCATGGGGAATCATTATTACTCCGTTTGTAAAAATATCGCAAACATACTTTATCTCATAAAATAAAAAACTGCCGGACAAATCCGGCAGTTTTTTGCTGTGTAGCGGCAAAGGGTAGTAATCCGAGTTGTTAGAGATTCTGTGCTGATTGTATTAGCAGTGTAGTAGTACGAGCAAAAAAAATCCGGTCTCAATCGTATATAAAAACCCGGTTGAGGCCGGAATTAACAAAAACCAAAGTTAACCAAAAACCACTTTAATAACTCTGTTCATTAGTTTATAACCAAAGTCCTAAAAGGTAATAGTACAATTTGAAAATAAATCATACTATCCGTAAAATATTTATCTATCTTCCTGTTTATCAATTGTGTAAAATATTTCAGTGAGCCATTTTAAAATATTTTGTGCAGCTGATCTGTGTTGCTATCAGCTTTAACAAAAACTGATAGTTTTTAATCCGGCACCCTGCCTGACAAAAGGAAGAGCTAATGAATTTTATTCTGAACAGACTACCAGCTAAAAGCTGGACCTTTCTGCTGAAGAAAGAAAGTTGCATCTGTCAGTTCAGACCTGCAAAATGACTAGATGTATTCAACAATATCGGCTTCCCCGCGAACAATCATCATACCGTTCATGGCTAATGAATCGAGGTCGTTCACGATAGGATAAACAGATACTGTCGCAATTTTTTCGATGCGATGCATCAACTGATTGGTGAAGAATTTACTGTTCATAATGGATCCCATAATAAGGATGGCATCCACGTTACAATTGAGTACAGTAGCCATCGAGCCGATTTCTTTTGCAATCTGGTAAGCCATGGCGTCCATGATAAAAGTTGCCTGTTCGTCGCCCTCATCAATCATGGCAAGCACCTGGCTGAGTGATTTGGTGCCAAGATAGGCCTGAATACCGCCTTGCTCAGTTACAAGTTTACGCATTTGTTCCCGCGTATATTTTCCACTGAAACAAAGATCGATCACCTGCCCGACAGGCAATCCACCGGTACGCGTCATTGAGAAAGGACCGTCGCCATCAAAAGCCTGGTTTACATCTATTACTTTCCCTCCGTGGTGTGCACCAACCGAAACGCCTCCGCTGCCAATATAGGCAACGATAAGGTTCAGTTCGTCGTAGCTGCGGTTGATGCTTTTGGCGTATTCGCGCGATACATTCTTGTGGTTGAGTGCATGAAAAATCGAATTGCGTTCAATTTCAGGCAAGCCCGATACCCTGGCAATCGGCTCCAGTTCGTCAACTACCACAGGGTCGGCAAGATAGGCTTTGGCATCGGGAAGTTGCGATGCAATTTTATCAGCAATCAACCCGCCGAGATTGGTTGCATGCATACCCATAACACCTACCCGCAAATCGCGTTTCATGGCTTCATTCACCTGGTAAACGCCTGATTTCAGAGGTTTTATCAAACCTCCGCGAGCCATTACCACGCTAATATCGGCAAGATCAATCTGGTTGTTTTTTAATTCTTCCAGTATCAGTCCGGTGCGGTAATCAAGTTCGGCAATCACATTTGCAAACACAGAAAGGGCTTCGGGTTTATGCCGGATGGATTTCAGGAAGATAAGGCTGATATTTCGGTAAACCGCTATTTTTGTGACATCAACTTCGGGATATATTACCAGAATATGTTTTGCTGACATGATCGTAAGGATTTTAAATGAACGCTCAAATTTATCACTATTTTGCGTACGATTTGGTTAAGCGGGACAAGTATTACTGTCAAAGTATGATTTTAAGGAAAGCGTTTTTAGCCTGGTGATTCACGTTAGTTGCCGCCATCTCCATTTTCCCCATCTTCCATATGCTTATTAATCACATACCAGGTTACTGCACGCCCGACGAAATACGTGATTAACAGGAATATAAAAGGGAAATTGGAAATTATCCCTGCCTGGCCGGTGTAATTTAACAAGGTTAAAATTAATCCCAATACAACTATAAAAATCAGATCGGGTATCCGTTGTTTACTCAGCATACAATTGTTTTTTTTTGACAAACATACAAAACATTCAGATCTTTTGGAAGAAACCGAAAAAGCTTACCTGATTACTTTGAAAATTTTGTGGAAGTTATTTGATTCATTATCAATTAGTAAAAAATAAACTCCTTTTATCAGCGAAGGCAGAGCTATTTTTTGAACACTATCCAATTGATCCAGGCAATGTTGCCAGATTATTACTCCTTGTACATTCCTAATCTGAACCTGGGTTTTCCCTTTTATGCCCGTATTGCTTTCAATTGTAATTGCATCCCGGATGGGGACAGGGTAAATTTTAATGCCTGGATGATCAGCAGAACTGACCCCGGAAGTGTTTTTTACAGTAACTATAATAGTATCAGTGGTTATACAGCCAAATTCACTGGTAACTCTTAACCAGTATGTGTGAATGCCGGTTCCCTCAATTTCGCCATAAACTGAAAGTGAGTCGCTGTGCGAATTATCGCTCCATAAGTAGGTGGCATTCTGTGCCGTGGCCTTCAAAACCAATGTGTCATTGAGTGTAATTGTTGTGTCGGCGCCTAAAAAGGCAACAGGCATATCATTAACTTTTACAAATATGGTTTCTGAACTTATACATCCTTCAGGATGCGTGAGGTTTACATTGTATAATCCGCAAGTTTTCGCATAAATAGCAGGTTTAGTTGAGCCTGTATTCCATAAATAACCCGGGTAACTGCCGCCGGCGTTTAAAAGCACACTATCTCCTTCGCAGATAGAAACCGTATCGCCCAGTAAATGCGCTGTTTTTTTAAAACAGATTGTAAAAATATCCGAAAAAACAGATGCGTTGTACGAATGGTCGATTGCCTGTATTTTAGCTTGGTAACGCCCCTCCGGAAAATTCGAGAACATAAAAGTATGAGCCTGATCCATGTTTCCGGTAGTTACAGTTTTTAGTTTGCCGCCCAGGGCGCAACCCGATACCAGCGAATCGGGATTTGTAGTAGTTCCTATGCTCAGGTTATAATACAACGCGGCAGGCAAGGTAGCATCGTCGTTTCCGTTGTTCCAATTGAACTGTAGATTATCGTTTTGTGCCCAGAAACTAATACTGTCAGGGGGCATTGGTTTACTGTTACTTATGGTTGATTTATTTTCATATAAATAGGTGACTTCCATTTCATTAGGATTTTTCACGCGCCCATAGTATAAAATATCCAGATCGTTATCGTTGTCAAAATCCCCAAACTGTGCTCCGCCCAATTCCGAGTCGATAAGAGGATGGGATACCGAACTGAAAGTGCAATTATGATTATTTTTAAAGATCAGCAATTTTCGGTTATAACCTCCTGTACCATAAAGTAGTATGTCAGAAAACCCATCATTATCCATATCGCCCAATTGCAGGGTATTGATAAAAGCACCCACATTGTCAATTTTAAACCGCTCATCAAAATTCAATCCGCCATTGTTTATAAATACATGAACATCAGCAGAATAATCGGAAGAAGTCAGGGCTTGTTTTGTGCTTCCTATAAAAACGATATCCATTAACCCGTCCTGGTTTATATCGCCGACGGCAAGCCTGACGTAGTTCAGTTGTGGAAGACCAATTTCCACTTTTTGAAATTTGAAACCTCCCAGGTTTTTATAAAATTCAAATCTGAAATCCGAAGCCGATGACATTGCAATGATAACATCCTTGAGTCCATCGTTATCAAAATCAGCCCATTTGGCTGAATTTGCCGAAAAATTACCGAAAGTACCCGAGATGGTGGATATTTCTGTTTCAACTTTGACGAAACTATCAAGGTCCTCATTTTTATAAATACCCAGGTCGAATTGGTTACCCGAATTTATTCCCTGATAGTAAATATCAAGCAGTCCATCGTTATTAACATCCACCCATTCGACATGGCATGCATCCAAACCAGGGATCGAACAGGGAATTTCGGAAAGATTTGTGCCTCCCATGTTTTTATAAATTTTGGTAATATTGGCATCGGGCGAACCACTTCTTGTTCCTGCATAAAGCAAATCGGGGGTGCCGTTATTGTCGAAATCGCCCCAGCATTGATCGCCGTATATTACCCTGGGAATGTGAGTGATAGTACTTTCGGAAAATGTATTGTCTCCGTTGTTTTTATACAATTCAGCATGTTGAAAATCACCTCCGAAGTCCTCCCCGGTAACAAAAATATCTAAAAAGCCATCTGAATTATAATCGCACCAGGACGCAAACCCTAAATATCCGCCTTTTAAATCCACATTAGGGACTCGTTGGAAATTCTGAGCGTAAACTACTAAGTGTATAAGGATACAAATTGAAGTAATTATCAGGTTTTTCATGGCTCATGAGGGGGGCATATATAATTGCGGTGAGGGCTGCGGCAGTTCATGAAGAAAATAGTTAATCATACAGGTTTTGCAGTATTACTCAAATATTGGTTCTACCACGAATTTAGTGGACTTGGTTTTAAAAGGCCAGAAGACCAAAGTCATAAGATGGAAGAAAGTGCTAATTTGAAATTTATTCCTACTCATGATAAGCGATTTGAATAAAGGTAATTGACCAGAAAGCTCCAAATTTATGGGATAAAAGAAGTTGTGAAGAGAACTTCTGACTTCCGTCTTCTGACTTCCGGCATTTTCAATTCACCCATTAAATTAACAGTAGATCAAGTGCAATTTCAATGGAATCTTAATAGCATTTAGTTTTATTGAAGCCTTTACGCCTCATGGGTTTATTGAAATCAGAAGCCTGTTTTCCCGTTCGTTTCATCATCTTTTTAGCCGCCTTGCTCTGATTCTTATAATGTTGTTCGCGTGCTTTCTCGTATTCAGCCGAAGCTCTTTTATCCGCTTTCTGTTGTTTTTTTTCCGAAACCGATTGCTTGTCTTTAATAAGCAGGCTGCAACTCTGGTTAATAAAAGAGGAAACGCAAAGGCAAAAGATTGCGAACAAAAGTAACATTTGACCCTTAATCCCTGATTTTCTCATTCTTTTTTATATAATTTTGAGAGTTTAGAAAATAACAACTCCTTCTATTCGGCTTTTTCATTCAAACGTTGAATACAATTTAAGAGCAACCTTTGCGTTACCCAAAAAGGCAAATCCAACATTTTAAACGAAAAACAAGTACAATAATTATTTTATGCGAGTACTATCTGCAGTAATGCTTCTCTTTTTCCTGGTGTTGGGTTGTAATAAGGATAAACAGCCGGTTATACCTTATGTACCTGTGAGCCTGCAATTATACCCTAATTCGCTGGATTATATACCTGTAGGCGGTTACCTGTATAAAGAAAAATATGGTTACAGGGGGATTTTGATATTTCAGTCTCTTCCGGGAGAATTCATGGTTTACGAGTGCTGCTGCCCTTATGACCCTGAAAAAACCGGAGCCAGAGTCAGTGTAGAACCCGGCGGGACCACCTGTGTCGATTCGGTTTGCAAGTCGAAATTTATCCTTTACAATGGTACCCCTTTCGAAGGCCCTTCACCCTATTCGCTTATGCAGTACCATTATACCTATGATGGCGAGGTGTTGTACATTTACAATTAAGGAGCTTTAATTAGTCTCAGGTTAATGGAAAATAGAAAATAGTTAATAGAAAATAGTTCTGAAAGGATAAGACTATCATTGTAACAAGCTATACTGAACAATATTCCGATTCCCCTATTTTCCATTTCTCTATTTCCTTATTGACTGAATTCTCTAAAAAACCAACAAAGGGCTATCATAAAAAAATGATAACCCTTTGCAATGTAATTTTCCTTTTAACTTTTAGTAGCGATAATGATCTGCTTTGTATGGACCGTTAGCGGGAACTGAAATATATTCAGCCTGCTCGGGTGTGAGTACGGTAAGTTTTACGCCAATATGCGCAAGGTGGAGGCGGGCCACTTCTTCGTCCAGATATTTCGGTAAGCGGTAAACCCCTACTTCATAGTTGTTTTTCCACAAATCAAGTTGTGCAAGCGTTTGATTTGCAAAGGAATTACTCATCACAAACGAAGGATGACCGGTAGCACAGCCCAGGTTTACAAGGCGGCCTTCGGCAAGCATGAAAATGGCATGTCCGTCAGGGAATACGTATTTATCAACCTGAGGTTTAATCTCAATTTTCTGCACACCTGTCAATACATTCAGCTTATCTACCTGTATTTCGTTGTCGAAATGGCCAATGTTGCATACGATAGCCTGGTCTTTCATTTTGAGCATATGCTCCACCGTGATTACATCCCTGTTTCCGGTAGTGGTAACATAAATATTTCCTTCGTCCAGTGCATCTTCAACAGGTTTAATTTCGAAACCTTCCATAGCAGCCTGCAAAGCACAGATCGGGTCGATTTCGGTAACGATTACACGGGCTCCGTATGCACGCATCGATTTGGCACTGCCTTTGCCCACATCGCCATAACCGCAAACAACCACTACTTTGCCGGCAAGCATAACATCAGTTGCGCGTTTTATTCCATCAGCCAAAGATTCGCGGCAACCGTAAAGGTTGTCAAATTTGGATTTGGTAACTGAATCGTTAACGTTGATGGCAGGGATGAGTAACTCACCTTTTTCCATCATCTGGTACAAACGGTGAACTCCGGTTGTGGTTTCTTCCGAAACACCTTTCCAGTCGGCCACAACACCGTGCCATTTAGTTGGGTTTTCAACATAGGTTTCACGCAGCAGGTTCATAATAACCTGTTCTTCTGCATTAGATCCCTGTTCTTCAAATAATTTTGGGTTTTTTTCACCTGCAAATCCTTTATGAATCAGCAATGTGGCATCTCCGCCATCGTCAACAATCAGGTGAGGGCCTTTTCCGCCTTCGAAATTGAGTGCCTGACTGGTACACCACCAGTACTCGTCGAGGGTTTCGCCTTTCCAAGCAAAAACCGGAATTCCTGCGGCAGCAATAGCAGCAGCAGCGTGATCCTGTGTTGAGAAAATATTGCAACTGGCCCAGCGCACTTCAGCACCCAGTTCGGCCAGCGTTTCAATTAAAACGGCTGTTTGAATGGTCATGTGCAACGATCCTGTTATGCGCGCACCTTTGAGGGGTTTCTCGGCTGCATATTTGTTGCGGATACTCATAAGGCCGGGCATTTCTTTCTCGGCAATTTCAATTTCCTTGCGGCCCCATTCGGCAAGTGCAATGTCACGCACCTTGTAATTCATCATAGTATCAGTAATTTGAAGTTCCATTTCATCTTAATTTTAAGGGCTGCAAAGGTATGATTTTTTTTGATCCGATATTTGTGATCAAATCAATATGGAATTTAAAATTTATTGGTTCAAAAAAGAATGTGATGGAATTGGTTTTAGAAGGTCGGAAGACGGAAGTCGGAAGACGGAAGAAAGTGATAATCGGAGATGTAACTCTACAAATGAGAAGCGACTTGATGAAAAGTAATTGACCGAAAAAGCTCCACTTTCAAAGGACAAAGAAATTGTCAGGGGAACTTCTGACTCCCGTCTTCCAACTTCCGACAATATTTTTAACCACTAAATTGATACCAGAACCTAATTTTTCTAACTCATTATCTGAGCACTCCTAAACATTTAAAATCCGTTTGCATCCAAATCAATAAATTCCTATATCTTTGCAAATCAAATATTCCAAATTAAAAGGAGGTTTGAGTTATACAGAAGAGGCGAGAGAACAGGCTCAGTGAACCTCTGGCAACCACCACCACTTGGTGAGTAAGGTGCCAATACCTGAACCCGAAAGGGTGATTATAATTAAAGCACACTCCTGCTCCCGGATTGCGGAGATATTGATTGTGTTGCGTTAACAACTTTCGTCCTGCAGCTTTGTTAAATACATGCTGCATGGCTTAATATATTTTAAATAGTATGACAAAACATCACAACATATATAAAGTATTGGAAAATCGCGTTTTAGTGCTGGATGGTGCCATGGGCACTATGATTCAGCGTTATAAACTTACTGATTCTGACTATAGGGGCACGCGTTTTGCCACTCATCCAATCGATCTGAAAGGATGCAATGATTTACTTTCCATTACCAGGCCGGATGTGATCAGCGAAATTCACCGGGCGTATCTTGAGGCTGGTGCTGATATTATTGAAACAAACACTTTTAATGCTACATCGGTTTCCATGGCTGACTATGAGCTGGAACCTGTTGTGTATGAAATGAATGTGGCTTCTGCTAAGATTGCGGTTACTGAAGCTGAAAAATTTACCGCTCTAAACCCTCAGAAACCACGCTTTGTTGCCGGTGCCGTTGGTCCTACCAGCAAAACAGCCAGCATGTCGCCAGATGTAAATGATCCGGGATTTCGTGCCGTAAGTTATGACCAGCTCAAGGAATCGTATATTGAGCAGGTTCGCGGATTAATTGACGGCGGTGTAAATTTGCTGCTGGTTGAAACTATTTTCGACACACTGAATGCCAAAGCTGCACTTTATGCTATAAATGAAGTACTTGCCGAACGAAATCTGCGCCTTCCGGTTATGGTTTCGGGAACAATTACGGATGCCAGTGGCCGCACGCTTTCTGGTCAAACCACCGAAGCTTTCCTGAATTCGGTTTCACATATTGATCTTTTGAGCGTTGGATTCAACTGTTCTCTTGGTGCTGAACAACTCAATCCTTTTATTGAAGAACTTTCGAGGAAAGCGCCCTTTTACGTAAGTGCTTATCCTAATGCCGGCTTGCCAAACCAATTCGGGGAATACGATGAATCGCCGCTGCAAATGGCTCATCATATTCAGCCAATCCTTACAAATAAGTCTGTTAATATTATTGGCGGATGCTGCGGCACTACGCCTGAACATATCAGGGAATTGTGCAAAGTTGCCGAACAATCGACTCCACGTCATATTCCTGCTATACCAAAATATTTGCGGCTCAGTGGTCTTGAACCGTTGATGGTTTTCGAAAACAGCAACTTTATTAATATCGGTGAACGCACCAATGTTTCGGGTTCAAAGAAATTTGCACGGCTAATCCGTGAGGAAAAATACGATGAGGCCCTTTCTGTTGCCCGTCAGCAGGTAGATTCAGGCGCACAGGTGCTGGATATCAATATGGACGATGCTTTGCTGGATGCCAAACGTGAAATGGTGCGGTATCTTCACCTGCTTATGGCTGAGCCTGAAATTGCGAGAGTGCCGATTATGATTGACTCCTCGAAATGGGAAGTAATCGAAGCCGGGTTGAAATGCCTGCAAGGCAAAGCCATCGTGAATTCCATCAGCATGAAGGAAGGCGAAGATGCTTTCAGGGAACATGCACGAAAAATAAGGAATTATGGCGCAGCCATGGTGGTTATGGCTTTTGACGAAGACGGCCAGGCCAGTACACTCGAACGCCGCAAAGAAATCTGTTCCCGCGCCTACCACATTCTTGTTGACGAAATCGGGGTACCACCCGAAGATATTATTTTCGATCCGAATATCCTGGCCATTGCTACCGGCATTGAGGAACACAACAATTACGCGGTTGATTTTATCGAAACCATTAAATGGATCAAGCAAAATCTGCCTTATGCAAGGATAAGCGGCGGTATCAGTAACCTTTCATTCTCATTCCGCGGCAACGATGATTTACGCGAATCCATGCATTCTGCTTTTCTATACCATGCTATAAAAGCCGGTATGGATATGGGAATTGTAAATGCCGGCAACCTGCCGGTTTACGACGATATTCCTGCGGATTTACTCGAGCTTATCGAGGATGTTCTCTTTAACCGCAGGCCTGATTCAACTGAAAGACTTATCGGTTACGCCTCAAAAATGAAAGCGACAGAGAAAACCGAAGCTGCCGCAAAAGCATGGCGTGGACTCCCGGTTAATGAGCGGTTAACATATGCTTTGGTTCATGGATTAGATGCTGATGTTGCAACCGATGTGGAAGAAGCCCGGCCGCATTTTGCCCGGGCACTCGAAGTTATTGAAGGCCCGCTTATGGCTGGAATGAATGTGGTTGGCGACTTATTTGGTGCCGGCAAAATGTTCCTGCCGCAGGTGGTAAAAAGCGCCCGCGTAATGAAAAAAGCGGTTGCCGTTTTGTTGCCTTATATCGAAGTTGAAAAAATAGTAGGCGAAAACAACAAAGCCGGAAAAATACTTATGGCAACTGTTAAAGGAGACGTTCACGATATCGGTAAAAATATCGTTGGAGTAGTTCTTGGCTGCAACAACTATGAGGTGATTGACCTGGGTGTGATGGTTCATGCTGAGAAAATCCTGGATGCTGCTATTAAAGAAAATGTTGATATAATAGGCTTGTCGGGCCTGATCACACCATCGTTGGAAGAAATGGCATTTGTTGCTTCGGAAATGGAGCGCCGGGGATTTACTGTTCCATTGCTTATTGGCGGCGCCACTACCAGCGAAATGCATACTGCTGTAAAGATTGCGCCCGAATATCATAACCCGGTGATTCACGTTCGTGATGCTTCAAGAGCAACCGGGGTCGTGGCAGCACTGCTTTCGGCGGATGGTAAAAAACCTTTCATCGATTCAGTTACCGAAAAATATTCTGCTTTACGCCACAAACACGAAAGCACAAGAGCCGGTGTCACCTATGTTTCACTTGAACAGGCGCGGGCTAACAAATTCAAGATGGACTGGAGCAGTTTCAAACCTGTAAAACCTTCATTTTTAGGCGTAAAGCATATTGATAATTATCCGTTGGAAGACATAAGTAAATATATCGACTGGACTTTCTTTTTCCATGCCTGGAAAATCAGCGGGAAATACCCGGCCATTTTCGATGATCCTTTGAAAGGCGTTGAAGCACGGAAACTTTTCAACGATGCCCAGGAAATGCTGAAGTTGATTATTGACAAAAAAATGGTCCAGGCAAATGGCGTTTTCGGATTTTTTGAAACAAATGCAGTCGGCGACAGTATTGAGTTAAACCTGGAAGGAAACGGAAAAAACATGCTTCATTTCCTCCGCAATGAGGAAGAAAAAGAGCCAGGCATTCCAAACCTGTCACTTGCGGATTTTATTTCGCCTAAAGAAGCCGGCTACAAAGATTATATCGGTTTGTTTGCCGTTACAGCCGGACTCGGAATAGAGAAATGGGTGAAAGAATATGAAGATGCAAATGACGACTACAATGCCATTATGGTTAAAATCCTCGCCGACAGGCTTGCTGAAGCTTTCGCAGAATTGCTTCATGATAAAGTCCGCAAGGAATATTGGGGTTATGCCAAGGATGAAAACCTGACTATTGAAGAAATAATCCACGAAGGATATGCAGGTATTCGCCCGGCTCCGGGTTACCCGGCATGTCCCGAACACAGCGAAAAAGGTATTATTTTCGGTTTGCTCGATGCCAATAAAACGGGCATTACGCTCACCGAGAATTTCTCCATGTATCCGGCTGCTGCTGTAAGCGGGTATTATTTTGCCAATCCTGATTCACAATATTTTGCCATCAGCCGCATCAGCCGTGAGCAGGTTGAAGATTATGCTTCCCGAAAGAAACTCACAGTTAAGGAAGTCGAAAGGCTGCTGGCTTCTAATCTGAATTATTGAAAAAAGACTGGAAGACAGAAGTCGGAAGACGGAAGTCGGAAATCGGAAGACAGAAGTCGGAAGAGGGAAGTGGGAAAATGATGCTGACTTTGACGAATTTGAAATGATTTATAGAAGCGTAAATACTAACTGCTGTAATTAAAGATTTGCTATTATGAATAAACCTGGACTTCAGAGTCTTCCGACTTCCAACTCCGGTCTTCCGACCTTTTTGATTGCACAATACTCAGAATAAAACATACAAGAAGAACTATCCCATGAAAGTTACCGAATATATTGCACAAAGCAAAGGAAAAACACTTTTTACTTTTGAATTGCTTCCTCCGCTTAAAGGCGAGAATATCAATTCCATCTACCAAACCATTGATCCGCTGGTCGAATTCGGACCTTCGTTTGTTGATGTTACCTACCACCGCGAAGAAGTTATTTTTAAAGAACGCGAAGATGGCTTGCTCGAACGAAGAACCGTTCGTAAAAGGCCCGGAACCGTCGGCATTACTGCCGCCATCAAATTCAAATATGGGATTGATGTGGTTCCTCATTTAATTTGCGGTGGTTTCAGCCAGGAAGAAACAGAGAATGCGCTTATCGACCTTCAGTTCCTTGGAATTGACAATATTTTACTGATCAGGGGCGATAATCTGCGTGGCGAAAAACAATTTAAACCGGAGCCCGACGGGCACAGGTATGCCATCGACCTGGTGAAACAGGTTATTAAGCTGAACCAGGGAATTTTTCTCGAAGAAGACATTCTGAATCCGGTTCCCACCAACTTCTGCATAGGTGTCGGCGGTTATCCCGAAAAGCATATTGAATCGCCAAACCTGGCCACCGACCTGCAATACCTTAAAGCTAAGGTAGATGCCGGTGCCGATTATATTGTTACACAAATGTTTTTCGACAATTCGAAGTATTTTGAGTTTGTGAAAGCCTGCCGCGAAACCGGGATCAATGTTCCTATTATTCCAGGTTTAAAGCCCATTTCGCTAAAATCCCAACTTTCGACATTGCCACGCACTTTCTCCATCGACATTCCTGAAGACCTTGTGCTGGCAGTTGAAAAATGCACCGACACCCAACAAGTACGACAGGTTGGTGTCGAATGGGCTATTGAGCAATCGCGCGAACTGATTAAATTCGGAGTTCCCGTTCTGCATTTTTATACCATGGGTAAATCCGATAATATCTGCAAAATCGCAAAAGCTGTTTTTTAGCATTTATTTACCGAATTCGTTTTCTCCTGATATTTAACGACTTACAGGCAAAAGAAAGCCATTTCAAGCGAAATTGTATTTTGTTCGCCAATTTCGCCAAATCGCGCACATCATTTAGGTACTATAAAATTTGCAGTTCGTTATTTCTAAACTCAAAACTGCATATCAGGGGCTTTTTTCTACATTTGCGTTTTAATTTTATTTGATGACCATATATCAGCAACTTATAAGCCAATCGGGGCAAAGCAAAAAATCGCTTGCCGTGTTAGTAGATCCGGATAAATTACTGAACGGGGATGTGGAAAATATTGCTATAAATGCCGCTAAAGCCGGAGTTGATTATTTTTTTGTCGGAGGAAGCCTCCTGGTAAACAACGAACTGGATCAATGCATCATCACACTGAAGGCAAACAGCAAAATCCCGGTAATATTATTTCCCGGAAACACCATGCAGATGAGCAGGAATGCAGATGCCATACTTTTTCTTTCCCTCATCAGTGGCAGGAATGCTGAAATGCTGATAGGCCGTCATGTAATAGCTGCACCCTACCTGAAACAGAGTTCACTCGAAGTCATTTCATGCGGATATATGCTGGTTGACAGCGGAAAAACAACTGCTGTACAATATATGAGTAACACAGTGCCCATTCCTTCGGATAAACTGGATATTGCCATCTGCACTGCCATGGCCGGGGAAATGCTGGGAATGAAATTACTCTACCTCGAAGCCGGCAGTGGCGCCTTAAACAGTGTTCCTTTGGCCATGATAGAGCAAGTGAAGCAGAATATAACGATTCCACTAATTTCAGGAGGCGGATTGCGTACGCCTGAGCAAGCGAATGCTGCCGCAATTGCAGGTGCTGATATCATCGTGATCGGAACTGCTTTTGAAAAAAATTCCGGCCTGATTTCCGAAATGGCGGATGCGGTGCATAAGGCATCGAAAAGAGTTTAAATCAATTTGGTTTCTTGAAATTGAATAGATACGTTATGATCTGATTGAATGGAAAGATTTCAGGGAAAATATCGCATTTCATCTGCCCGATTACGAAATTGGGATTATGCTTCCAGCGGAATGTATTTTGTAACCTTATGTACAAAAAACCGAGAACATTTTTTCGGACATATCACTAAGCCTTTGATTGATAAAGCGCATTTCGAAATACAATTATCTGAAATCGGTAAGATAGTTGAATCAGAATGGTTAAAAACGGCAGAGGTTAGGCCGGATATGAATCTGACCCTGGATGAACACCAGGTGATGCCAAATCATTTTCACGCAATTTTAATAATTGGTGAAAATCAATTTAATAAGAATGAATTAATCGAAGGATCGGGCGAAAATCCGGTTACAACCCACAGAGACGCGATGCCTCACGTCTCAATAGAATTAAATTCAGAATCGGACCCAATTCCAGGATTTAAATCAGATTTTGACCCTGAATTTGAAATGGATTTATTGGGTGTAACAAACCTTAAATTGCCAGGTAAAAACAAATTTGCACCACAAGCCAAAAATTTAGGATCAGTAATGAGGGGATTCAAATCAGCAGTTACGATGTATGCATTGAACCATAATATAGTTTTCGGATGGCAACCACGTTATTATGAGCATATTATCAGGAATTTTGATGAATTCCAAAGAATTGCAGATTATATTCGTAACAACCCTGCCAATTGGGGGAATGATCGTTTGCGATAACCATTGTAGAGACGCGATGCCTCGCGTCTCTGATTTAATAACGTAAAACATACCAAATGAAATAATCCCCAATGAAATTTAAATAATAAATCCTTTCAAAGAATGAGACGCGAAGCATCGCGTCTCTACAATGCACGGATTGAAACAAAAAACACAAACAACCTATATGAACAAAAAATCG
>CAIXAQ010000380.1 GCA_903917425.1 uncultured Bacteroidales bacterium | reverse complement strand
GTGCCTGTTACATTATTATATAAGCACACATAGATTTGAAAGATGTTTAACCTTTCAAATAATAATGTTATGAAAACCTTCAGATTTCTCTTGATTTTTGCCCTGGTATCCGCAGCATTGACTGTAGTATCTCAGAATTCGATTCTTCCCGATATCAAAATTTATACCCTCGAAGGATCAGCGATCAGTGCCGGTTCAGTGGGTATTGATGACCGTATGATGGTTCTTGTCTTCTGGAATCCGGATGATGGTAAAAGCCTGCAACAGTTGAGAATGCTCAATGATGAGTATGGAAGTGCTATTCAGGATGAAAAGATAAAAGTGGTCGGTATATGTACCAATTATTCCGGCACCTTGCAAAGCATCCGTCCACTTGTAAGTGGACTAGGAATAGATTTCGAAATCTATATCGACAGGAACAATGACTTGAAAAGGGCTATGAATATTCCGGATGTACCTTATACCATGATAGTTGACCCTGAAACGGACATTCACCGGTATACAGGTTATTGCAATAACCTGCTTGAAATGATTGTCAATCAGGATAATACGGGTCTGGCAAATATCAGCGCTAAGAAATAGTCAGAAAAAGAAAAATAATTTTCCTTCAGCTACTCAACCAGAACAAAAGCGGCCCATTTAAAAGGGTCGCTTTTATATTTATTGCTCATGGTAAGTTGAGTTTCGCGGAACGCAACGTGAATATCATTTCCATCAAGCAAATAGCCATAAAATATATCCATAAACTCGGTAGTTTCCCGGTCGGGCACTTCCCAAAGACTCATCATAATATAGCGGGCACCAGCCATTTTGAATCCTCTTTGCAAGCCTTCGACTCCTTCATTCCCTTTAACATCTCCCTGACCGGTTTGGCAGGCACTTAAAACTACCAGTTGGGTATTCATTAAGTTCATGTTCGAAACTTCCTTGGCAGTCAGAATCCCATCTTCTATGTCCTGTGGGGCCGAAAAACCCTTCCACGAACGATTAGCCCCTGCCATCAATAATCCAGAACGCAACAAAGGATCGGAGGAATTGCGGAAACGCATTTCTCCGGTAGTTGAAGGAGTGTTTTGGTAATTGATATTACTTCGGATGAGTTCGGGAAAATAAAAACCATGAGTGGAAAGATGGATAATGGATGGAGATTCCTTTCCTGACAATGCAATAAACGATTCTTCGACAGCATCAGATCCTGAGATAGTTTTTGTTGCAATACCTTTTCCTTCCAGTTTACTGGCAATCATTTCTGCTTCTTTCAATGTACCGGGCAAATACCTGAAACCACTCCTTGTATTGCCGTTAACTGAGCGGCTTTGTGTTAGTGAATTGTTGTCCTTTTTCGAATATCGTGCTGCTTTTGATAGCATTGTAAGCGAATCAGTATCATAGGCTATACCTCCATACACAACTGCGGTTTTTATTGCCTCCTGATTTCCTGTAAGGGCAAGTGACCGGGTTGAACTGAGCTGAATAAGTTTGAGTTTCCCCAACAATTCAACACTGTCGGGGCACGAAATTGCTGCCATCGAAATTCTGTTCAACAAGCCTGAAGGCGCGAAGTAAACGGTCTGTATCCCATTTAGTAAACTATTTATCGGCTGCCACACCAGGTTGTAAACTTCCTGTCCGTTATAAAACGAGTTAATTTCCCGATAAACGCTTCCGATTTGGGGAATCACTCTCTTTAGTTGTGACTCCTCGCAAAGGTATTTCAGCTGAGGAATTGTATCATCCTTTCGCAGAACTAGGGCACAATAGAAGGTGCTGTCAGTGACTCTATCGTCATCTGAATACCTGAAACTAACAAATTCAATGGCAGCTTCATTCTCCTTAAGTTGTTTCTGTACATCTCCCCATTTAATCCTGAAGGATGCCTGCATCTCACTGAATATCTGCGAATGTCGTGTAATATCCTTTTCCAGTTGCTGCGACTGCTGTTCTATTTCTGTCAAATCTGCGTGCCTTTCCGAAATCTGTTTTTGCTGCCATAAATTGATTTGTCTTTTCAGCATTCGCATATGTTCATATTCACTTATTAAGACCGAGTCGCCGCTTTCAAGAATGGATTGTTGCATTGAAGTCACTGAGGAAAGGATTACACCTTTTAGGAATAGCTCATTATTGTAAATTTCACCACATAGCTCAGGAGAATTTGTTGAAACCTTCAAAATGCAGGAGAGATAGTCATTGTAAAAATCACCCACTTTCGCCATATACATTTTTTTTTCACTTTCAGGTAAAAAGGAAAAATAGTTCCGGATACGGCTTTTAATATTGGCATTCGCCTCCTCCATCAGCGGCAGCCCGGAATCATAATCCTCACGGGCAAAGTAAATTTCAGCCAGATTATATCTGCAATCGTCATAGGCAGAATAGTTGGTTCCATACAACTCTTTGTAAATTGAAGATGCTTCTTCCAACAGGGGTAATGCAGCCTGGTAATCCCCCATTTTCTTGTAATTTAAAGCCAGGTTCCTTAACGACATAGCATAGTCAGCATGTGATACGCCCAAAACTTGTTTATAGATTGCAGATGCCTGCAAAAATAAAGGCAAAGCGGCATCGTATTTCCCCATCGATTTGTACAGGCGACCCTGGCTACTAAGCAAAAGGGCATACATCTGATTTTTTTCACCAAATTTTTCGCGATAAATGGCTGCTGCTTCCTCTTGCCTTGTCATGGCCTCCTGGTTTTTACCAATGGCAGAATAATTATTGGCAAGGTTAATTAAATCTGTTGCATAATCTGGATGCTCTGCTCCGAAGGATAAACTGTCTATACTGGCTGCTTTTGCCGACAGGCGGATTGCTTCCTCATAATTGCCCATGTCGCTGTATAGCAAACCCAGGTTGTTTAAAGCAAGTGAATAATCATGCTTCCCTGAGATTGTATCCGGTTTGCTTATAGCTATTGCCTCCTCATAAAGAGGCAGGGCCGCATCATAATTTCCAAGCTTCACATACAAGAGGGCAAGGTTATTCAGTGTACGGGCATATTCTATATGTTTGTTAGTAAATACTTTCAGGTAAATATTTAGTGCTTCCTTATAATAACCCAATGCAACTTCATAATTACATAAATTTTTATATACCATGGCCAGGTTATTTAAAACCCTCGCATAATCAGCATGATTGGTGCCAAGCTGCTCCTGACGGATTTGTTTTGCCTGCTGGTAATACAGCAGTGCTGTATCATAAATATACAGGGCTGTATACATTGCACCTAAATTCATTAGCGAGGATGCATAATAAGTATGGTGGATACCAACTTTTTCTTTGCATATTGACGAAAACTCTTTGAGTAAAGGCAAGGCGGCTTTATAATTGCCTGTTTTTTTATACAGCATTGCCAGGTTGTTCAGGTCAACTCCATAATCAAGGTTTCGGTCGCCAAGTTTTTCCTTGTCGATAGCCGAAACTGTTAAGTACAATGGCAAAGCCTCCTTATATTTACCAGTTGCATAATACAAAGCAGCCAGGTTATTCAGCGATCGCGCATAAGAAGGATGACTCGATCCAACAGTTATTAGCTTAATATTCACTGCCTGCTCGAATAAAGGTAAAGCTGTTTTGTAATCACCAACCACAAAATAATAGGATCCAAGGTTGTCGAGAGATTTAGCATAATCAAGATGTTCAGCACCCAGTACTTCAAACCTGATCTGCTTTGCTTCCTTCAACAGTGGCAGGGATTCAGTGTATTTTCCAATATCACAATACAATACACCAATATCGTCTATGGACTCAGCATAGTCAGGGCTTTGGGAACCCAAATGACGCAGCACGATCTTTCCGGATTCCTGGAATAAAGATAATGCTGTATCGTACTTACCCAAAAAATAATAACATTTGGCGATATCATTTACATCGGAAGCATACTTTACACTATCTGGTTCTTTTTCGGCCAAATGGATCGATTGTAGTTTTCCAAATTGGCGTAAAGCCTTTTCGAACTGTCCTGATGAACGGTAACAGTTACCGGCTAATTCAAGTAGATGAAGATATGCAGTATCATAAACAACTTGTGCAGTTTCTATTTCAGGGAGCAAGGTATCGTACACTGACGAAGCCTTGGCAAAATAGCCCTGGTTGTAATATTCGCCCGCTTGTTTGAGATTAACTTTATCACCCTGGGCTGAAGCACTGCCGGCAATAATAACAAATGATCCTAAAAAATAAAGGAAAAATGGCTTTTTCATTTTTCAACCTAAATTAATATTGCCCTTTTGCACGAATCAGTCATACCGTGCAAGATTTTCTCTTTAAAATAATTAAAGAGTGCTTTCACTTCTTAATTTCCTTTTTTTTAGTCTTGATTACAAAAAGAAATTAAGAAAAAATCAAGGTGTGCTGATTCCTACCTCACTAAATTGCTATTTATCAACACTGTCGCTTGATGCCTGTTCCATATCCCCTTCGGATACTACAACCTTTCCGTCCGAGGTGGCTGATTTAGTTACCGAATCTGATTTTGCCGGGATACTATCACCTGCCTGGTCGGTCTTGTTATCGGAGGACGTATTGTTATTGCAGGAAGCGACTAACAGGCATACCCATAATGTGGCAAAAGCCAGAAAAAAAAATGTTCTTTTCATTTCATTGGTTTTTGTTTGTTTAAAAAATCAGAAATCTGGTGTGTTTTATAATTTGTACAGACTAGATTTGAATTACCGGAAATGGTATTATAAAATTATGCAGATAAAATTTTCTCCATCAGCATACCCTATAACTCATTCCTCCATTGAAAACAAAGAAGCAGGCAAAGACTATATCCCTTGATTCTATAATAAAAGTGAGCGATATCAGTCATTCACTTCTATCAAACAACTACTCTTGAAGTATACCTTATTCAGTTTTTATTTTAGTCCCTGAATTGGTCTTCTTTTTAATACGTAACGGATTTCGAACTTGCCTTTAGCAGCCTCTGTTAGCATATCTATTTTCTCAGCAGTGCCAGTAATCTGAAGTGTAATTGTCTTAACCTCCCTGTTACTATCGGTTCCAACAATTCTAAATTTATTGATCTGATCTTGCCCGACAATAAGACCTGTATTACTAGTTGTATCAGGTGTTATTTTGCCATGTTCACCAGTGCTCTCAGAAACTAAAACACCATCATACTTGCATGATGAAATCAGAATGGCAATAACCAAGAAAAGGAATGCCATGAAAAGGAAAGTTTTTTTCATACCTCTTGAATTTAATTGAAGAAATTATTTTGTGTAACCTTAAATTATCGTAGAATAGAAATGGCAGGTTTCCCAAGATGGAGCATTAATACAAATATACAAAGAAATCAAGAAAACAGATATGATGTTTTCAAAATTATCCGAATCCCTCAATTTGAATGAATTACGGCTGCCAGTTTTTCCTTTACCAATTTCACATCGACGGCTCTTTGATAATTATTTTCCGGTAAGGAATTAAGGATCTGAATTCCTTTGGTTTTATTACCCAGCTTAATTTCCGACAATGCGCTATACCACTGCGAATCGTTGAAGTATGGCGAACTTTTATCAACTTTTGTATAATATCGGACTGCCTGTTTAAGTGATTTTCTATTTGTGGTATTAAACCCCTTTTTCATAGAAATAATACCAAGGTAATAGTTAATCTCGCTTAAGGTGTCAATCGATTTGAACTCATTGCTTTTGAGTAAACTCTTCAAAATCAATGCACAACCATCGTAATCCTGATTATTGTATTTTTCGGCCGCATTGATAAATAAGTCGTTCGCAGATGTAGATTCTGACCTCAATTCAATATATTCAATTCCGGTGGGAATTTCGTCTGCGTAAGCAAGAAGTGCCATATCCAATTCCATAGCAGCACTGTCCAGCGTATTAACCACCTTTTGCTGTTGTGCAAGCTGGTTTTTGGGCAGCCGTTTATTCCTGGCCGAATCGGTGTAGGCATATACAGGTTTAATAATTTCGGGTTTTACTTCGGTTTCTTTCAGCTGATTAGAATCAGTTTGAGCCGAAGGATATTTTTGAATTGAGTCATTACCGGAATTACTGCTAATCATTTGATTGTCTCCAGGTCTGATTGAAACCCAAACTACGCCAGCAATAATAATAACTGAAGCAAACGCCAGAGCAGTTCTTAATCGTGGCTGTTCAGGAATAACGGATGGAATCGAATCGATTATAAAATTTTTTATTTTTGAAATAACAATCTGAATTTTTGATTTTACCCGAGCAGTTTCTTCCTCGGTATGAACTTTTGCAATCACTTCCTGCAGAATTTTAGCTAATTGAGCTTCTTCTTCCTGCTCTGATTCAGTGTTTCCGGAAGCAAGCAACCTGGACATCTGGCTCATCCGTGCATGTTCATTTGCTTCACTCAGATTCCTCAGTAATTGGAATTTTCCCAAAAGCAATTTATTGGTATTCAGTGCTCCTTTAAATTGAATGGCAAATTTTTCTTCCAGTTTCCCTCGGCCATATAATTCAATAACCAAATCCTCAGCATATTCCAGTTCGTCAAGGTTCAGTTCGGAAGGAGAGAGGAAATAACTCTCGACCAGGATATGATTTAATTCATCAATCCCGCTTTCAGAAAGGTTTCCTTTCCTGTATTTTTCGAAAAGTGCATTATACGGTTTCATTTTCGCGGATC
>CAIXAQ010000379.1 GCA_903917425.1 uncultured Bacteroidales bacterium | reverse complement strand
TGACGGTGGCAGTGGCGGCGATTGCTCAACCTGCAACCGGTTGAGGCTTACGGCCAATGGAATGATAAAACCTTGCCTGTTCAACGACCTGGAATACGATGTTCGTGAACATGGTGCTTTAAAAGCCCTTCAACTGGCAATTGGGAACAAGCCTTCCTGCGGTACTATTAACAGGCATGGAGAGTTTTACAATATTGGGGGATAGGATTTAGGGATTGGGTTTTTGGGATTGGGGCAACAGGGCGAAGGGTGACAAGGCGAAGGACTAAAAGTTGATTTGTGGCAAAAAATATGATTATTTGTAAGCTGAAACTGGAAACTAGAAACTAGAAACTAGAAACTGGAAACCAGAAACTAGAAACCAGAAACCAGAAACCAAAAACACTAAAACCAGAAACACTGAAACCAGAAACACTGAAATCTAAAGCCAAAGATAATTGATTCATAAAACCTGTGAACATTTAAATTTAAAAATCTGATGAACAAACTTAGTCATACCGACGATGAAGGCAGAGCCAATATGGTGGATGTCGGTCATAAAGCCAATCAGCTTAGAATAGCTAAAGCGCAGGGGTTCATAAGCTTGCAGCCGGAGACAGTTCGCCTGGTGCTGGAAAACAATATGAAAAAAGGAGACGTGCTAACTGTAGCACAACTTGCTGGTATACAGGCGGCAAAACTAACTTCATCCATTATTCCTCTGTGTCACACTTTGCTTATTACCAAAGTTGATGTTAAGCTTACTGTTGAATCAAGGGGTATATCAACATTCAGTGAAGTTCATTGCATTGGCCAAACCGGTGTCGAAATGGAGGCACTTACTGCCGTATCAGCATCGCTTCTAACGGTATATGATATGTGCAAAGCAGTGGATAAAACTATGGAGATCAGCAACATAAAACTGATCAGCAAGACAAAAACGGATATCGAAAAGTAAGTGTGAATGCGATTAGGCTGTTAGGCTTTTGGACTGTTAGGCGGTTAGACTATTAGGCTTTTAGTCGATTAGGCTGTTAGAAATAAAATTAACTTTTAAAACTTTAAGTACTCTAGGCACTTTAAGTACTTTAGGCACTCTAAGTACTTTAGACACTTTAAGTACTTTAGGCACTCTAAGTACTTTAGACACTTCACAAACTTCAGGTTCAAATTAAAATCATCTAAATATACTCCACATGTATCTCTTGCTTCTCGCTTTAGCACCTGCAGTCATACTAATGATCTACGTGTATTTTCGCGACAAATACGAAAAAGAACCTATCGGGCTCATCCTCAAAGGGATAGTACTTGGAGCAATTTTTATTTTCCCGGTTGGATTAATTGAAAACTATATTTCCCAGTTTGGCGTTGGGCTTGAAAAAATTCCGAAAGCAGCATATGACGGATTCATTGTAGCCGGTGCAACCGAAGAGGCTTTCAAATACCTGGCGGTTTTTATCCTAATCTGGCGAAACCGCAATTTTAATGAGAAATTTGATGGGATTGTTTATGCCGTTTCAGTATCGCTTGGATTTGCAATAATCGAAAATCTTTTTTATGTCTTTTCACATAACTCATTGCAGGTCGGTATGCTCAGGGCATTCACGGCTGTGCCGGGGCATGCTGTTTTTGGTATTGCAATGGGATTTTATCTGGGGCTTGCACGTTTCAGCAAAACAGAAAGGTTCAAATGGATGCTGTTAGCATTTGTTGTTCCCTGGTTACTTCACGGGATTTATGATTTCATGCTGATGTCAGGCCATCCGGTACTTTTATTGGCTTTCTTTCCTTTTTTGTACTATTTGTACCGAAACGGGTTGAAACGGATGAAAGAATTGAATGAAGATTCAATTTTCAACCCAATAAATATTGATTTTTCTGCTCACCCGGAGGATGAAAATAAGCAACAAAGTTCATAGCTTTTACTCGCAAACACATTATTAATGGCTAAAAAAGTCTTCGAAATTTTAAAACCAGGTGTTCCAAAACCTGTGCTTATTGCTTTAGGAGCAGCCCTTTGGGGCTTTGCGGCATTCAGAATACTGAAAATGGGTTTCATTTTCATCGAAAAACATGCATTACACCACTTTGTAAACTATCTGATCGGAATTGCCGGATTTGTGCCCTTTTTCCTCTTGGTATTCCGCAAGGTTAGCTTGCGATACCTTACCCGCATTAAAAACTTGCCTCAGCGAAGACCCTGCATGTTTGCTTTTTTCGACTTGCGTGGATATATCATGATGTCATTTATGATTACCATGGGCATCATGGTAAGCCATTGGGAATTAATACCCGAACTTTACAAAGGAACATTTTTTATCTCACTGGGATTATCCCTTCTGGCATCTTCCATGTTTTATATTGTTGAAGGTGTGCAATTTGTGATTCGAAAGCATAAAGAGACACAATCAACTATTTAACAACCAGGCTTAACCCATCTTAATTAAGAACCATCAATCTGTAAAATAAATGTCAAACATTATCACCGTAGTTTCTGTTAATCTAAGCGAAAAGAAAGGCACTATCAAAGTTCCGGTTCCTGAAATTGAATTAAACAAGTTTGGTGTTGCAAAGGATGCACATGCCGGCGATTGGCACAGGCAGGTAAGTTTGCTTGCCGACGAAAGTGTTCAGCGGTTTGAACATGCAGCCGGGCGAAAAATAAAGTATGGTGAATTTGCCGAAAACATCACCACCAAAGGCCTCGAATTGGTAAATACGCACCCGCTCGACAAGTTGCTGATTGGGGAAGTTGAACTTGAAATTACCCAGATAGGGAAAGAATGTCACGGTACTTCCTGTGCGATATTTAAAGAAGTTGGGAACTGCGTAATGCCCAAAGAAGGGATTTTTGCCAGGGTTCTGAAAAATGGCATTGTAAAAGCAGGTGATATAATTATTTATACTCCAAAAGTTTATAAAGCACTGATTATTACGCTTAGCGACCGTGCCAGCCGTGGTGAGTACAGTGATCGTTCAGGGCCTAAAATTGAGCAGCTTTTATCCGCTTTCTTCGAAGCTGAGGGATGGAAATTTGCGATTGACAGGAAACTTATTCCGGATGATTCAGATGCTCTGAAATCAATACTTGACGAAGCCCGTAAGGATAATGTTGACATAGTTATTACGACCGGCGGCACAGGTATTGGTCCCCGCGATATTACAACCGATGTGGTGAAGCGATTACTTGATAAAGAAATTCCGGGAATCATGGAAATGATCCGTTTTAAATATGGCAGCCTGAAGCCAAATGCGCTTATTTCGCGGGCCATTGCCGGTGTGATGAATACTTCGTTGGTTTATACCTTACCCGGCAGTGTGAAGGCTGTTGAGGAATATATGTCGGAAATAACTCCAACCCTAAGGCATAGTATTTATATGTTGCACAGCCTGGATGCGCATTGATTTGAGGGAAATAGTTAATCGTTAATAGAAAATCGAAAATAGTTTTCCGTGTGATTTGATTTTTAGATATTGGTAATAATCAATTACTGATGCGTATAATATATTGCTGACAATCAAAAGAATGGCTAATGATTTTCAACTATTTTCCAGTAACTATTTCCTAGTAGCAATTCCCACTAATCCCTGATAGTTTTAAATCGCAGCACAGCAAAGGTTCCAATCAAGGCACCTGCTACTGCAATATATTTTGGCAAGTCATTTTCAATCAAATAAAATACCGAAACAGTCATCATACCCCACATCATCAGCAGTGATATGATTTTGATATGCAGGCCTATGCCTTTCCGGTCGATGAAATCACTCAGAATAGGACCAAATACTTTGTTGTTTATAAGCCAGTCATGCATTTTTTTTGAACTTCGGGCAAAAGAATACGAGGCTAATAATAAAAATGGCGTTGCCGGAAGTCCGGGTAATAATACTCCTAACGCAGCCATTATTATACAGAGAAGACCTAGAGCAATAAAAAAAATCCGCATAAATCAGTATTTGAAAATCCGCATATTGTAAGAATGTACTTCTCAAAGTAAGTCCGACAGTCTGGCCTGCAATAGAAACGATGTTATGACCGCTAAGGTTCGGCAATTCGTAAAAATAATGAAACGGATGCTGTTTGTTTACCTGCCGAAGGAAGGATAACTAATCGATTATTCCCTTTCCGGCTTTGTTTCCACATAAACCTGCCGGTAACAAACCCAAGTGCCGAACCTATAACAACATCCGAAGCCCAGTGTTTGTTGTCGTATAAGCGTGAAATAGCAGTGCCTGTGGCAAGTGTGTAAGCCAGCACCGGAATCCAGATTGTTTCACTGTATTCCATTGCAAATACTGTGGCCATACTGAATGCTGCTGTTGAATGCCCCGAGGGGAAACTGTTATATTCAATATCGCTGAAAGGACCATCCCAGTTGGCATGATCAGGAATTTCATCCTGGTATGGACGGTGTCGGTGTGTAAGTTGTTTCACAATGTTTGCGCAAACTGACGAAACCACAAGCGCTTTGGCTGCGGTAAGTGATGTTCCTGCAAGCCTGTTATCCTTCGCCAGTCTGCCTCCCAGGTAAAATCCGCCGATTATAACGGGCGCAAATCTGCCAAAAGGCTCAAACAGGTATTTCGATAAATTTCCAACTGTTTCCGACTGGTGCGATACAAAGTATTTCTGAATCTGCTCATCCTGAGTGTATGCCAGCACAGCAGTTCCGGTAACTGCACCTAATCCTATCCACTGCTTTGCATTCCATTTGGCAGGCGAAATAACAAAGCTTTTTGAATCGTACCAATACGATTTCAGGTAAGTTTTATTCAGTTCAGGATACTGAATGGTATCATTTTTACCTGCCTGCAATTTTAGCGCAGGTATAATAACAAGCAGAACGATGGCTATCCGTTTGATCATGCGGTTGATGGAAAGTTCATAACTGAAAGTAAAAATTAAAAAACCCTGGCATTTTCTGACAGGGTTTTTCGAAAAGCAATTGGAGGAAATCTATTTCATCAATTGATCCGACCCAAGCAATAAATCGATATACTGACCACGTTTGTAAATAAAAGGATCCTTAATTTCTTTCTTCGAGAGTTTTCCTTTGAAGTCGGCGATTTTACTGTATTTTTTCGATTCCATCCAAGTTTCGATATCACTCAGCATGCTTGCAATATGTTCAGGCTTATTCTTATAAAGAGTGCTAACTACCTGCACACAATCGGCGCCTGCCAGCAGGGTTTTAATCACATCATTGCCCTGGTAAATTCCTGTATTGGCACAAACCTGGGCTTTCAGATTTCCATAAAGCAATCCTGAATACCGCAACGCCAGCCTGTAATCGCCTTCATGGCTCAGGTAGAATGGAGCAACATGTTTAACATCCTGAACGTTTATTTCAGGTTCGAACATACGGTTAAAAATCACGATGGCATCAACTCCTGCTTTGTCCAGCCTTGAAATAAAGTTCAGCGGGTTCGAATAAAATGAACTTAGTTTAACACTCACAGGAATGGTGATTTTCGACTTGATTGTCTTAACCAGGTCAATATGCACTTCCTCTATCGATCGCCCGTCGGCTTCAAAATCGCCGGGAACGAAGTAAAAATTTAATTCAATACCGTCAACGCCTGTTTTTTCGATAAGGCGTGCATACTCTATCCAGGTATTGTCGTACATGCAATTCAGGCTGGCAATTACCGGGATGTTGAGCGTTTCTTTAGCTTTACGCAAATTTACCAGGTGAGCTTCCGGCCCGGCATGTTGCAACTTTGGATACAAGCTGGTCATTTCGGCATGAAGTCCTGCCATTGCCTCAATCTGATCGTCGAACTGGGCGCTTTCCAGGTTTATCTGTTCTTCGAACAATGTTTTATACACTATAGCGGCAGCTCCGGCCTGCTCAAGTTTTTTTAACATAGCAATGTCTGTCGACATGCCGCTTGCACCTGCAATAATGGGATTTTTAAGTTCGATTCCCATGTAATTGGTACTGAGGTTGATCATAGGTTTTCCTCCGAAATTTTTATGAATACTAATAAATATGCTGGTAAATGTTTGAAAGCGGAAAATTAATAATTTTTCGGAAACCAGTATCTGAATACTTAAATCTTTTTATCACAAAAATTACTAATTTTTATTAATTGGAAATGGCCATTTTGCCTGATGCCATCTGTTGGTTGTTTTGAATCAGAATGATAAAATAAATCCCGGCAGGCAGATTTTCCCTGTAGAACAGTATTTCGCTCCCGCCGACAGCATTTATTTGTTTTACTTTCTGCCCCAATGCATTATATATCAGGAGTATAGCATCGTTTAATTTTAAACTGGTTTCAATTATTGCCGATGAAGAAAATGGATTCGGCTTCACGGAAATAGCTACATCTACTGGCTTTTCTGTAGTCCCTGTATTAACAAGTGAGCAGTTCTGCTGCGAGGTGATTCCTGCCCCGGCTGAAATTAATGTTTGAAACTGTATGCCAGCTTCCAAGCTGCCTTTCAGGAAATAATTCAGCCAGGGTAAAAGCAAACTGAAGGTAGTAGCCTGTTGTTGTGCGCGGGTTATTGTTGCCTGAGGCGAACATGATCCTTCTCCTATACTGCAATACAAATTGTAATCTGCGAACTGGCAATGGCTTCCGCCTGTTACACTCACATAGGTTTTACAGATGGATGACAGCGAGTCGTACATCGGAATCTGGTGCTGGGCAGGAGGTGCAACGCAGTCGTTTGCGCCAGCTATAACCAAAGAGGGAATAGTAATGCCTTCCGCTGCCAAAATAGAGGATGGATTCGTAACAGCTGCAGCCAGGGTAGCCAATACTGTGATTGAGGTATCGTATTGAACTGACAGGAATGCTGAGCCTCCTCCCATCGAATGGCCCATCACCGCTGATTGAGGCGCGACCGCCCCTGAATAAAATGAAGTTGAATTTGCACTTTCCGCTTTCATGGCTCCAACCAGAAAAGCAATGTCTTTTCCAAAATCAAGATGTGAAGGCGAAAAAGAAGTTTCGATTGTCGGAAAAACCAGGAAGTATCCTTGCGGCACTAAAGCATTCCACACATCTGCATAAGCACTCCATGCCATCACAAACCCGTGACCAAAAACAAGCAAAGGGAACTGCCCGGGTGCAAGCGGAACATTATTACCTGCCGTGTTCGACGGGTAGTAAATTTCAGTAGTAATATTCCGGTTCGAACGCGAAGGATCAATAAAAGTTTTCTGCTTATGACCGACCTGGTATGGTTGGGCGAAGACTGCTATTGCAGAAATATAGAAAATAATCAGAAAAATAATTTTCTTCTTCATAGTAAAGCAAAGGTAGGAAAACTACCAATAATTCAATTTGGTTTTCTTCTATGCATTGATTTTGAATGCATAAATCATGTATAACTAACAGAAAACCAATACATAATATTTGAGAATCCGATACGATTATTCAGCGGATGGCTATTACCCGAAGTGAAATCCAACATAAAACAAGTGGTCGAATTTAAGACAGCACAAAAAAACCAAAACGGATATTTGCATGTTTTGTTTTGCTCTATTGAACGAGAGTCATAAAAATGTGGCTAACCTATTGATTTTTACTTTGCTTCTAATCTGTAATCAATTTAAATAAGCATAAATAGAAGTATTTCTTGTAAATATTAACCGTCAATTCCTTATAAAAAAGTAATTTTGCACCGCTTTTTGAAAAGAGCAATTAATAAAATATGAGTCAATAAAACTAATAATTATATATATGAGTGAAAAAAAGAAATATGTAACCTGCGACGGCAATTATGCTGCTGCGCATATTGCATACATGTTCAGTGAAGTGGCTGCTATTTACCCGATTACCCCCTCCTCGACAATGGCCGAATATGTTGATGAATGGGCAGCCTACGGCCGCAAAAATATATTTGGCGAAACGGTTCGGGTTGTCGAAATGCAGAGTGAAGGTGGTGCCGCAGGAACTTTACACGGTTCGATGCAGGCCGGTGCTCTCACAACAACCTACACTGCTTCACAAGGTTTACTGCTAATGATTCCTAACATGTACAAAATAGCAGGTGAGTTATTGCCGGCAGTTTTTCATGTTTCGGCGCGTAGCCTGGCAGCGCAGGCACTTTCCATTTTTGGTGACCACAGCGATATTTATTCCACACGTCAAACCGGATTTGCCATGCTTGCAACCGGTAGCGTTCAGGAAATTATGGATATTGCCGGCATTGCTCACCTTGCAGCCATTCGTTCGAGAGTGCCTTTTATGCACTTTTTTGATGGTTTCCGCACCTCGCACGAAATTCAGAAAGTGGAATACCCGGAAACTGCCGATCTGGCAAAGCTCCTGGATTACGAAGCCTTACAGGAATTCCGCGATCGCGCTCTCAATCCTGAGCATCCTGTTACCCGCGGTACGGCTCAAAATCCTGATATTTATTTCCAGAGCCGCGAAGCTGCCAATCTTTATTATGATGCAGTTCCCGATATCGTGGAAGAATACATGCAGCAAATCAGCAAGTCAACAGGTCGCGAGTACCACCCATTCACCTATTATGGTGCGAAAGATGCTGAAAATATTGTGGTTGCTATGGGTTCCATTACCGATACGCTGAAAGAAGTTATTGACCATTTGAATGCGAAAGGTGAAAAAATTGGTCTGATAAGTGTGCATCTGTATCGTCCGTTCTCACCAAAATATTTCTTCAATGTACTTCCTGAATCCGTAAAACGCATTTGTGTTTTGGATCGTACCAAAGAACCAGGCGCAACAGGCGATCCTCTTTACCTCGATATACGCGATATTTTCTACGAAAGAGCGAATAAACCTATAATCGTTGGCGGTCGCTACGGACTGAGTTCAAAGGATACCACACCTGCAATGATGATTTCGGTATTCAACAACCTGAAAATGAATGAACCTAAAAATCATTTCACGGTAGGTATTGTTGATGATGTTTCGTTTACTTCGCTGCCGGTATTACCTGAAATCGATCTTTCGGATGCCGGAACTTTCCAGGCTAAATTTTACGGCCTGGGTTCGGATGGAACGGTTGGCGCCAACAAAAACTCCATTAAAATCATTGGTGAAAATACCGACAAATATGCACAGGCTTACTTTGCATACGACTCGAAAAAATCAGGTGGTATCACTACTTCACACCTTCGTTTCGGCGATCATCCGATACGTTCGCCATATTTGGTTAACAGTCCCGACTTTGTGGCTTGCCACGTTCCGGCCTACCTCACCAAGTACGATATGCTGAAAGGTCTGAAAAAAGGTGGAACATTCCTGCTTAACAGTATCTGGGATGCTGACGAAAGCCGTAATCGTCTTCCGGATCACATGAAAAAATACATGGCTGTGAATGAGATCAGGTTCTACACCATTAATGCCACTGCCATTGCTGAAGAAATCGGACTCGGTAACCGCACTAACACTATTCTACAGGCTGCATTTTTCAAGATATCGGGCGTAATTCCTTACGAACTGGCTCTTACATCAATGAAGACCGCTGTGAAGAAGACTTTTGGCCGCAAAGGCGATGAGATCGTAAGTATGAATATTGCTGCTATCGATAGGGGAACCGAAGTTGTTGAAGTCATTATTCCTTCCGAATGGAAGACAATAGAAGTGGCTGCTATAAACGATACCCGTAATATTCCTGATTTCATTAAAAATATGGTGGAACCTATCAACAGTATGAAAGGTGATGATTTACCTGTAAGTGCTTTCTTAGGTCGCGAAGACGGAACTTTCCCGCAAGGAACTGCTGCTTACGAAAAACGGGGTATCGCTGTTAATGTTCCCGAATGGATTTCGGATAATTGTATTCAGTGTAACCAGTGCGCTTATGTTTGCCCTCACGCTGTTATCCGTCCGTTCCTTTTAAATGAAACCGAACTCAATGGTTTACCAGAAGGCACTGCAACGTTGAAAGCAATTCCCAAAACATTCGACGGACTTCAGTTCCGTATTCAGATCAGCCCGTTAGATTGTACCGGCTGCGGCAACTGCGCCGATGTTTGCCCTGCCAAGACCAAGGCTCTGGTTATGAAACCACTCGATACCCAGATGCACCAGGCTGAAGCATGGGATTATGTGGCTGCCAATGTTACTTACAAAGACACACTGGCTCCGAAAGAGCAGAATGTTAAAAACAGCCAGTTTGCTCAGCCACTGTTCGAGTTCTCCGGCGCTTGTGCAGGTTGTGGCGAAACGCCTTATATCAAGCTGATCACTCAATTGTTCGGCGATCGTATGATGGTTGCAAATGCAACAGGTTGTTCGTCAATCTACGGCGGATCGGCTCCTTCAACTCCTTATACTACAAATGCACAGGGATGCGGTCCGTCATGGGCAAATTCGCTGTTCGAAGATAATGCAGAGTATGGATTCGGTATGGCAATGGGCGTTGACAAATTACGCAGCCGGGTTGGTGAAAAAATGCAGCTTATCATTGATGGTGACTATAGTGCTGAACTTAAAGAAGCGTGTAATCTCTGGTTAGCAGGCAAAAACAATGCGTTATTGTCGAAAGAAGCTACTGCAAAGGTTCTGCCTTTATTGGAAGCCTCCAAAACGGATCTTGCAAAGGAACTCTTAGCCTTGAAGCAATACTTTATCAAAAAATCGGTATGGATGTTTGGTGGCGACGGCTGGGCTTATGATATAGGTTATGGTGGCCTCGATCATGTACTTGCCTCAGGTGAAGATGTCAATGTGCTTGTTGTAGATACCGAAGTTTATTCAAATACCGGTGGACAGGCCTCAAAATCAACTCCTATCGGAGCCGTTGCCAAATTTGCAACCTCAGGTAAGAGGGTACGTAAAAAAGACCTTGGTATGATGGCTATGAGTTATGGTTATGTATATGTTGCGCAGGTTGCCATGGGTTCCAATCAAACCCAATACCTGAAAGCACTGCGTGAAGCTGAAGCATACCCCGGACCATCCCTCATCATTGCTTATTCGACCTGTATTAACCACGGTTTGCATGCCGGTATGGATAAAGCGCAACAACAACAGGACGACGCTGTAAAAGCCGGTTACTGGACTAACTACCGTTTCAATCCTGCCTTGGAAGCTGAAGGTAAGAATCCTTTCCAACTCGACAGCAAAGCACCTGATTTCTCATTATTCCAGGATTTCCTGAAATCGGAAATGCGTTATACTTCGCTCATGAAATCGTTCCCTAACGAAGCGGTTGAATTGTTCGAAGCAGCACAGGATAATGCAAAATGGCGTTATAATAACTACAAACGTTTATCCGAAATGGATTATAGTAAAACGTAAATCCAATAGACTGACTAAATGCTTGAAGCTGGGTTACTGAAAAGTGATCCGGCTTTTTTTATTAATTCCTTAAAATAATGGGTTTATCACTTCGTGCTGCAATTTGCACAGATTCAATCCTCAAGCACGAACCAGCTTTTCACAAAATCATCTTTTTGATGCCATTCGTTTACATGGATAAATTCGTTGGTGTGTTTGTTATACAGGTAATCTTTTTTCCATTCGGGGTGGTGTACCGAAACCTGTTTTATGGCATTAATAATAAAAAGGAGTTCTTCATTTGTCATGGTAGGGTGGAGGGAAAGCCTTACCCAGCCCGGTTTTAACGATAAATCGCCATGAGTTATCAGGTCGGTGATTTCCCTTGATTTTTCGTGGCTTACATCCAGCAGAAAGTGGCCATAGGTGCCGGCGCAGGCACATCCGCCGCGAAGCTGAATGCCGTAGCGGTCGCTGAGCAGTTTTACGATCATGTTGAAATGCATGCCGTCAATATAAAATGAAATAATCCCCAGGCGTTTTCGCTGGGTCTCAGCCAGAATATGAACACCGGGGATACAGCATAATT
>CAIXAQ010000378.1 GCA_903917425.1 uncultured Bacteroidales bacterium | reverse complement strand
TTGCTTCTGCAATTGATCATGTCCAGTTTTTCTGGTACAGTAGATATTGCATGGAGCAAAAATAATGATTTGCTGGATGTGTATATTACTGTTTCAACAACTGATGATGAAGGGAGAATAACCACTACAGTAAAGACAATCAGCGAATTATGGAGTTTTCAGATACTCAGGCTTTTTGAAATTTATGTTTTAGAAAATCTGGAGATGCAATGTTTACGCAGCGAGGATAAATCAGAGTTGTCAATTATAGATGAGGACAGGAGGGAACGTATTGTTAAGGCTAAGATGCTAAAACTGAAATACTCAAAACTGAAGGCGATGGCTTCATTAAAGGGTAAATAAAGTTAAACTTACTTGTTTTACTCTATCAAAAAGCATTCAACCAATATTGCCCTTTTTAAACAAAACAAGATGATTCCGTTATCTTATTTGTATCTTTCAGATTGTCTGCTCATTACATTTCCCGTTGTCTTTGTGTGCAAACCCCCAAAAACTTAATTACAGACTCCTTTACCTTTTTATAATTCGCAGTTGTTTGATCAAAAACTGATAAAAATCAGCCATATATATATCATTGGTTTTCATTGAATATATTGCTTCCTCAATAAAAGCCTCACTAAAAATCAATCCGTATTTTTCAATATAATTGGCATATATATTCACTTCGTCCCGGTCACCTCGTGCCATAAATAATAAGATTTCTGATTGGATATAAACTGTCAGCAAATGGGCAACCATATCATGCTGACGATAATCTGATGATTGTTTGATGACCCGTTTATAAAGTTCAGCAATATTTTCAGGTTGATCGCAGCGGCGAAGTATAAAGAACGTGGCATCATCAGAATAATTTTCCTGGCTATTTGTAAGAAATTTATTTGTTGATTTTTCTGTTTCGTTGCTTATTAATGATTCTTCCAGCAATAGTTCGAAATTGGGAATTTCATACATCCCATCGGAGCATAAAACAATAGACTCTCCTGGATTAAATTGTTCTTGTTCAATTTTTATTTCAGCGCCATTGTATCCCAATGCATTAGTTAATCCTTCTCTAATTACCATAACCCCATTTTGCGTAATTAATTTGCCGTTTTTATCGCGCATTAAAACGGCTTTTTTTGAGTCTCTGCTAATTTGAGAAATACCCGTACCGGAATGCCGGTATAGCCGGCTATCACCTATACTGGTATAAAGTATAAAGTTCTCGCTTAAGTTCCATACCATTGCTATGAAGGTGCACATCATACCCTTGTGCGATAATTCGATTGGGGCTGAAACCCTTTCATCTGCATCCTTAATTGCTTTTTCAAACCTTTGTTTTGTGTTAAGTGTCTTATACTGCTTGAACGATTGAATAAACACATTACAGGCAGTTGATGAGGCAATATTATCAAAATGCTTAGATCCTACCCCGTCAGCAAGAGATAAAATAATAAGGCCTTCGTCATCTAATTCATGATAAAGAATATAATCACCGCAGTTGGACTTCCCTTTTTCCTTAAATGATTTACCGAAGATGGTGTAATTTATTTGATTC
>CAIXAQ010000377.1 GCA_903917425.1 uncultured Bacteroidales bacterium | reverse complement strand
TGCGTTTTTCTCAAAAATGAGTGCAAATTTACGCTAAATTTTTGATACAAAACAAGTTTGTTCCAGTTTTTTTAATAATCCTTTTTATATGCCCTTAAATTTGCTTTTATGCCACGAAATTGTAAAATATTTGGCATGTCCAAATACACTGAAACTGCTTCTGAATTATCGTATCAAAACTAAGCTTACGAGTGGTAAGTGTCATACTAACAGCAATATGTGATAATTTTCTGTTCTTCTGTAATTTTGATAATTTCGTTTTACGGAGGCGGACCATCGACTCAGAAGAAAAATTTCCTGAATACTGCGGGGAAGAAAAAACGAGAAAGATCTGAGTTTCGGAAATTTTATTCTGTTTTTCCTTTTTCTATATCTTCAACCGCAGCAGCAGGCTTTTCAGTAACAGTTTTCCCAGTTACATTTGCCGGTTCAGCTATAGGTTCAGTGGTTGCAGGATCAGTTTTAGCTGAATTACCCCTGATTTTCTCCTCCAGTTTATCGACCAGGTCAGCGGCCTGAGTGTCCAGTTTGTCAAGAAGGACTTCGGTTTTATCTTTCATGTTTTCGCCAAAATCTATCACTTTCTCAGTTACGTTTTCGGAGGCATGCTTCATATCAGCAACTACATTATCGATTTTTTCGACAATGTGTTTAGAGTATTCCCTGGCAGATTCAATGCCGGGGGCTGCTTTCTCTTTTAATTCAGCGGTTTTGGTGGCTGCAACTTCTTTTATGCCGCTTGCTTTTTCAGCCGAAATTTCTTTTAATTCCGAAACTTTCGCCGATGCAACATCTTTTGATGTGCCAAAAAGTTTTTTCAATGAATCTTTTAAACGCATATGTTTGAAATTTAATGATTTGTGAATATTATTCAGTACTTGTATTTGTAGTTGTTAAAGTTAAACTAAAATTATTCCTTTTGGCCATCCCTGAAAATTTATAAATCCTTACAGTAAATCCGGCCGGCGCGATTTGGTGCGCTCTACCGATTTTTCATACTGCCATTTCCTGATTTCCTTGTCGTTACCCGACATAAGAACCTCAGGAACCACCCAGCCGGCATAATCCGAAGGCCTGGTATAAACAGGTGGAGATAAAAGATTATCCTGAAAAGAGTCGGATAGCGCGGATGTTTCGTCGCTCAATACGCCCGGTAACAAGCGTATCACTGCGTCGGAAACCACTGCTGCAGCCAGTTCGCCGCCTGTAAGCACGTAACTTCCAATCGATATTTCGGAAGTAAAATAATGTTCGCGGAGCCGTTCATCAATTCCTTTATAATGCCCGCACATGAGGATAATATTGGCAGCCATGGATAATTTATTTGCCATCGGCTGATCGAACAAAACACCGTCGGGTGTCATAAAAATGATCTCATCGTACATTCGTTCCGATTTCAGTTTCTCGATGCACGACGCTATGGGCTGTATCATCATAACCATTCCGGCGCCTCCGCCAAACGGGTAATCATCCACTTTACGGTGTTTGTTCTCCGAAAAATCGCGTAAATTGTGAATATGGATTTCTGCCAGGCCTTTTGACTGTGCCCGCTTAATCATTGAATGGCTGAAAGGCCCCTCAAACATCTCCGGGAAGATTGTTATAATATCAATGCGCATCAGATCGGATAAATTAGCAGCAAAATTACATTTTTTATAAGCAGCCCGGCAGGTATAATTTAGGATAATTTGTAAATCATTGTTAATTAGCAGGTTGTCGGATGTTGGATGTTGGATGTTGGATGTCGGATGTTGGATGTCGGATGTCGGATGTTGGATGTTGGATTGTCGGATGTTGGATGTCAGATGTTGGATGTCAGATGTTGGATGTCAGATGTTGGATGTCGGATGTGGTAGGTGCAGTAGATAAAAAGTGCTTTCAGATATGGATTCAATTACCGCATTTTTGAGTACACTCTGATAAATTTATTTTCGCCACAAAGGCACAAAACCTCACAGTTTCACAAAGTTTAAATTTTGATTAACATGCTTTGTGAACCTTTGTGTTCTTAGTGCCCTGGTGGTTTTCTTTATTTTAAGATTATCGGAGTGGACTCATTAAATGCTCTGAGAATCCTGAAAAGGAAACCTGTGACCGCTGAATAATCAGGATTGTAAAAATGGAAAGTGTTTCTGAAAACTACTTTCGTTTTTGAATGGGAGTTTTAGCCTTTTTAACCTGTAAAGGTTTCCGGTAGTTTTTCCGGGCGTGCCTGATGCTTACATTCAATTCGAAACCGATAAGTACGATCATGGCATTAAAAAAGATCCAGATCATCACGATGATAAGGGTTCCAATAGATCCGTAAAGCGTGTTATACCGGGAAAAACTGTTGACATAAAAATTAAAACCCACCGAAGCCATAATGGTTAGTACAGTGGAAAGAGTACTTCCTGCCGAGATGAAGCGAAACCTCGATTCGGCAGCAGGGGCGAGGTAGTAAAGGAATGAGAAAGCGAAAAACAGCATGGCCGACGACACTATCCATTTCCCGGCAATGATCAGGTAATAGCTGAAACTGTCGCGCAACATGTTATGCTTTACTAGGAAATCAAGCGCCAGAGGACCCAATGATATCAGCACAATAGCAATGATCACCAGTAGCGAGAGAATAAATACCAGGACTATTGAAATTAACCGTTGTTTGATCCACGATCGTGTCTCAAGTGTGTGGCGGCTTTGATTGAAAGCTATAATGAGGCTGTGAATTCCATTGGTCGAAAAATACAAAGCCATTACAAACCCCAGTGATAAAAGTCCGCTGCGAGGCCTTTTTACAATATCGAAAAGAGTTTCTTCAACAGCGAGGTATGCTTTTTTAGGGATAAAATCCTCCATTAATTCCAGCAGGTTATCCTGGAATCCGGTTATTGGTATGTAAGGGATAATTGTAAAAAAGAAAATGATGGCCGGAAAAAGTGCCAGAAAAAAATTATACGAAAATGCTGCTGCACGCATCGACAGGGCACCTTTTTGCAAACCCCGGATAAAAAAAACAGCTACATCATATATAGGCAGGCCATCGAAACCAGGCAAAACGAGTTTCCGGAGAAAAGTTTCTGTCGATACCACCATATTACTCTTCAGCAGTAGGTTGCGCTTAACATGAAAAATATTTCTTAACCGTACTGACAATCTGGCCATCTATTGCGGAGGTTTAGTGGGATAAAGAGAAAAAAGCCCGGCTTAAAGAAAGAGAAATGATAAAATATTTATAACCGGTAAACTGAATACAATTATTATCATTTTAAGGGCGGTTGTTAGCTGATAGCCGGTTCAACGATAACCATCTTATCCCGAAGCTACTTCACCGCTTTTAAACTCATATCCAGGCTATTTATGTGGTGTGTAAGCGATCCGACCGAGACAAAATCAACGCCGCATTCGGCATATTGGCGGATGGTTTGTAATGTAATGCCTCCCGAGGCTTCGGTTTCATAGCTTGTACCTATCATCTTTACGGCTTGTCGTAACAAATCGAAAGGGAAATTATCGAGCATAATACGGTTTACGCCTCCATGTGCGAGTACCTGGTTCACCTCATCCAGGTTCCGGGTTTCGATTTCGATGCTTAAACGTAATCCTTTGTGATGCATATATTCGCGGCAGGCTGTAATTGCTTTTGCAATTCCGCCGGCAAAGTCGACATGGTTATCCTTAATCAGAATCATATCGTAAAGGCCCATACGGTGGTTAAATCCACCTCCGAGCCTGACGGCCATTTTTTCGATTTCACGCAAAAGCGGGGTTGTCTTGCGCGTATCAAGCACCCGTGTTGGCAAGTCCTCAATTGCATCCACCATGTGCCGTGTTTGAGTGGCAATACCGCTCATGCGTTGCATAAAGTTAAGTGCAGTCCGCTCTGCTGTAAGTAAAGCTATGGAGGGCCCGCTTACTTCGAATGCGACATCACCTTTACTGACCCGCGATCCGTCCTGGATGAATTGTTCCATCACGATCCGGTCATCCACATTATGAAATACTTTGCGTGCAATTTCAACGCCTGCCAAAATTCCATCTTCCTTAATTAATAAGCGTGCTTTGCCCAAGGCATTAGCAGGAATGGTGGATAAAGAAGTATGATCGCCTTCACGAATGTCCTCGCGAAGTGCCTTTACAACAATTTCATCTATAGTCACAATCAGGAAAAATTTTAGATTTATTAATCTGCTTCGAAGTGGATTTGTTGGATCATCAGTAGATCCGAAACAGGTTTCAGAAGAATATATACATTCAGGGTTGCATTTTTACTTTTGTAGGTTCCTATAATATATTGCGCCCCGCCGGCAGAATTTCCTTTCTGGTTAACGACAAATGAAACCGGAGCCGACCTGGCGAAAAAATCTTTAACAATCATTTCGGCCTGTGCTTTACTAAATACGCCATCACTTCCGGGAAGAAGAACTTCCACCGTCGAGTTAAAATATTTTGCAAGTTCATTGGAATTACCTGCTCTTATAGCTGCAGAAATATTCTCAGCCAGTCCCGGAAGTTCGTTCGCCATAACCCTGCTTTGTGTCGCTAAAAATATTGACAAACAGAGAGATAGGATTGATACAAGATTTTTCATTAGGTAGTTTTAACAACCCTGTAAAGATACAAAAATCGCACCAAAAAAATCCATTAAGTTTTTCTTTAGTTAATACGAGCTGTGATCGTATCTTTGACAAATCAACCTGGCAGCAATACAAGATAGGCTATTCCAGCTTGAAAATCACCTGCAAGTAACTGGCAATATGAATATTACCTTACTCATGACCGGAAATACATCTGAGCCCTACGTGGCAGATGGGTATTCCATTTTTATGAAAAGGCTTAAACACTACATCAAGGTAAAAGAAGTTATTATACCTGATATCAAAGACCGGAAACATCTGAATGCAGAGCAAATCAAAGAAAAAGAGGCTGCTTTGATTCTCGACAAACTTTCAACCGCCAATTTTTCAGTGTTGTTGGATGAGCATGGAAAAGAATTCAGTTCAGTTGAATTTTCTGGTTTTATGCAAAAAACGATGAATTCGGGTATCCGCGAACTCTTTTTTATTGTAGGAGGTGCTTACGGTGTTGCAGAAAGCGTAAAGCAAAAAGCCGACCTTACCATTTCGCTTTCGCGGATGACTTTTACCCATCAGTTTATACGCCTCATCCTGGCTGAGCAAATCTATCGTGCTATGACTATTCTCAAAAACGAACCGTATCATAACGAATAAAAAATGAGTAGAGAACTGATTTTTGCTACCAATAATCTGCATAAGCTGGAAGAAATTCAATCGATTATCGGTGATAGTTTTGTATTGAAAAGCCTTCAGCAAATAGGTTTTAACGAGGATATTCCTGAAACGGCTCCGACTTTGGAAGGAAATGCCTTACTAAAAGCACAGCATATTTTTAATATTTATGGTAAAAATTGCTTCGCGGATGATACCGGTCTTGAGATTGAGGCTTTGGATGGTCGCCCGGGAGTTTTTTCGGCACGTTATGCTACCGATGGCCATGATTTTGAAGCAAATATCGATAAAGTGCTGTATGAACTGACCGGAAAAGAAAATCGCAAAGCACGTTTTCGCACGGTTATTGCCTTGATTCTCGATGGTTCAACCTATACTTTTGACGGTAGAGTCAGTGGTGAGATCATTACTGAAAGACGGGGAAGTGCAGGTTTTGGCTACGATCCCGTATTTCTGCCCGACGGCTATTCGTTCACTTTTGCCGAGATGCCTCTTGAAGAAAAAAACAAAATAAGCCATAGGGCTTTAGCTGTCAATAAGTTAGTCGGATTTTTGAAATCAAAATAAAAATTTACTGGCTGGTTTTTAATGTTGTGCACGGGCTGACTACCGCCTTTTCAACGCCTCATCGATCAACGAGCCGAAAAAATCTTTCAGTTCAAATCCTGCAGCTTTTACCTGCTTCGGTATAATACTTCCCGACGAAAAGCCGGGTACCGTGTTTACTTCCAAAAACCACCATTCATTATCCGAGAGGAAAAAATCAAACCGCACCACACCCTTGCAGTTAAATTTAAGATACAAATATTCAGTAATAAACATACATTCACTCGATAGTTCCTTGCTTATAGGTGCCGGTGTTATTTCGCTGGCAAGTCCATCCGTATATTTGGCCTGATAATCAAAGAAATCATTTTTCGAAATTATCTCAGTTACCGGCAAAACCTGGACTTTATCGTTGAGCGTAAACACGCCGCAGGCCATTTCTCTTCCCTGGATAAACTGTTGAACCAGTACTTCATCGTCCTCGGCGAAAGCCTTTTCGATAGCTGCAGGAATTCCCTCAATATCGTACACTTTACTTACCCCGACACTTGAGCCTGATTTATTGGGTTTTATAAAACAAGGCAAACCAACTTCATTAGCCAGTTCTTCGGCATTCCAGTTTCCACCTCGTCTCAGAATAATAGTTCCGGCAACTTTTATTCCGTACTGTTTTGCCAGGTCGTTGCAGAAATATTTGTTAAAAGTGAGTGCTGAAGTTGTAACATCGCAGGTAGTATAAGGGATGCCAGCCATATCCAGGTAGCCCTGGAGTTTTCCGTCTTCACCGGGAGTGCCATGAATGGCTATAAAAGCGCAATCAAATTTAACTTCTTTGTTTCCGATAATAAGGCTATGTGAATTCCGGTCGAAAGGGATTTGTGTTCCGTTTTCGTGTGTATATATCCATTTGCCATTTCTTATTAATACAGGGAAAACAGAATATTTTTCAGCATCCAGGTAATTTTTCACCTGGGATGCACTGCCAATCGAAACGTCGTACTCGCCTGAATCGCCACCCATGAACAACACTACATTGATTTTACTCATAAAACAGCAGTTTTACATTAATTTAAAAGCGCAAAGTTAAAGAACGTTTGGTCAATTGACAATGGATAATTGACAATGGACAATTAACAATGGATAATGGATAATGGAGAATTAAGAAAATGGTGCAGAATATTTCCAGGTTCCAGGTTCCAGGTTCCAGGTTCCAGGTTCCAGGTTCCAGGTACCAGTTTCCACATCCAACATTCCACATCTAACATCCGACATCCCACATCCCACATCCCACATTGCCATGTAAATTCATATCTTTGCAAAAAAGAAACAATATTTAAGGAATCTTGCTGTTTATACTATCAGAGTCGAAACGGCAATCATTCAGGGCACAGAAGGCGTATGAACTTTATCCAATTTATTACTACCCGGCTGTTTTTGAAACATCTGGCATATTCTGTTTTGCTTTTCATCGTATTAGCATGGATAGCACTCTTTGTTATTAATAAATACACACGCCACAACCAGGTTGCCATAACACCAAATTATGTTGGCCTCTCCATGGCACAGGTTAACAGCCTCGAATCAAGCAATGATTTTGATTTGGTTATTGTTGACTCTATTTATGATTATACCCGCAAGCCCGGAAGTGTAATATCGCAGGATCCTCTTCCCGGAACCAAGGTGAAACCTGGAAGATCCATTTATCTTTCTCTGGTTTCGTTTATGCCTGAACAGGTAAGCATGCCCGATTTGATGGACTTATCGCTCCGCCGTGCCAAAGCATTACTTCAAACTTATGGACTAAAACTCGGAAGCATACATACAATACCCGATATGGCTGAAAATGCTGTTTTAAAAGTGACAGTTAATGGCAAAATCCTCAAGCCTGGAACATTGATACTCAAAGGTTCACTCGTCGACCTGGTAGTCGGGTCAGGATCTGGTTCAGAACAACCTATGGTTCCATTCCTGATCGGAAAAACCCGGCAGGAAGCACGTATTGAATTAAGCAGACTTGGCTTTTCGGTTGGAAATGAATCTTATTCGGGCGATTGCGACAGCACTGACGCACAAGTGTTCGAGCAGGATCCTTTGTATGTTTATGGAAAACGTATAAACAAGGAAACTGGTTTTTCACTTACTTATAAGTCCGGAGCTGATTTCGACTTCGATGAATATATCAGGAACATGGTTATAGACACCATACAACCTGAAACACCTTTACCTTAAAATTAACGTTGAATGACAAAATATTTTTTTGCCATATTATTTATAAGCCTGTTTGGCGGATCCGCGATAGCTCAGGAAATTCTGACAATGCCAGCCTTTAATAAAGCGGTGGCCGAGCACTATCTGAACAGGCAGGCAGTTAAAAATTCAGCAACAGCAATTACGTTACCGTTTTACGACGATTTCTCGGTAATTTCAGTAGCTCCATCTCCCTCCCGCTGGGCTGACGCTTTTGTTTTTGTTAACACTGATTATGCCAAATATCCACCCAGCATAGGTGTTGCAACTTTAGATGCACTCGATGATAAAGGTGCACTTTATCCGGGTGCAGGTCCTAATTCTTTTGATGCTGATTACCTGACGTCCAGGCCTATCAGGCTCGATTCGATTTTTTCGCCATTGCACAAAGCCATCACCCGTTCCGATTCGGTATACTTTAGCTTCTATTATCAGCCGCAAGGCCGCACAATAAGCCCGCCTTCGAAAAAAGCATCCTTACTTCTTGAATTTCATTCGCCGGGCGATAATGATACGCTGATAAACGGGAATGACACAACCTACGAGCCCCGCTGGAATCTGCAGTGGTCTACAGACGGAGGAGTTCAGGTTGATACGTTTGCAAAGCCTGATAATCAGTATTTCAGGCGGGTGCTGATTCCTATAACCAGGAAAGCGGATAGTGCCTTGTATTATAAAAATGGGTTTCAGTTTCGGTTTCATAACATAGCAGCCCTTATGGGCAATTCGCAGCCCGACTGGCGAAACAATGGCAGCCACTGGAATCTCGATGTGGTATACCTTGCCACCGGGCGCAGTAGCCACGACACCGTATTGAAAGACATGGCGTTTGCTGATCTGGCACCATCGATGCTGCGGAATTATGAGGCAATGCCTTTCAGGCAATACCGGAAAAATTTCATCAACGAAATGAAAGATACTCTATCTGTTTCGATTGCCAATCTCGATAACCAAAACCGGAATGTATCGTATAAATACGATGTCAGGAAAAACTCTTTAGCCCCCTTCTTCACGTATAATGGGGGTAGTTTTACCATCACCCCTTTTTCAATTGACGGATATTCAGATTATAAGCCCTTTGCAAAACCGCCGGTTAATTTTCTTTTTCCTATTTCGAACGAAGATAAAGTGGTTTTTCACATTATCCACACACTCACTCCCGATCCAAATCCATTGTACCGGTCGAACGACACCATCCATTTTATTCAGGAATTCAGTAACTACTATGCTTACGACAACGGTTCGTCTGAGGCCGGAATAGGTATAAACAACGCTACCGGATCGTATGCTGTTCAGTTCAAGCTCAATGATGCAGATACATTGCGCGGTATGCAGATATATTACAACCCTGTTATTGGCGGAAGTAACCTGAATCCTATCGATCTTAATGTGTGGAATGATGCTTTTGGTAAGCCTGGGCAAGTAGTAAAAACCCTGAGCGGAATCACACCAATAAATAGCGGAAACCTGAATGAATTTATCCGGTATTGGTTCGAAACACCGCAACTAATTAATCCGGTTACATTTCCAGGTCTGATTTTTTACATTGGCTGGACTCAATCGTCGCTTGAGAATCTGAATGTTGGCTTCGACCGTTATAAGGACAGCCATTCTAAACGTTTTTATAATGTGGACGGTACCTGGGAGATGAGCTCGGCAATAAATTACGGCTCCGTAATGATGCGCCCTATAGTTGGCCCTGAAAACCCGCTAGTTGTTCAAAAACCTCAAGAAATTCAACATCTTACGATACAGCCAAACCCGGTTACCGATGGAAATCTCATAATTAAAATACCCGAATCATGGAAAAACACTTCCGAAAGCCAGTTGGAGATCAATATAATTTCCTCTTCCGGCAGCCGTGTGTTTTCAGGCTCTTTTTCAAATCCAATTAATGTAACTGCTTTTTCGCCCGGATTTTATATGGTATTGCTGACAGATAAAGAAAGCGGTAAAAAAGCCAATGGGAAACTGATCATCAGGTAGTTTTTGAACGAACGGCCTGACCTGTTTCAATCTTTCTGAAAACAGGTGAAATCTATCTGCAGATTTGTTTTTACCAGATGGAGTTGCCAATCCGATTGTTTTACTCCAACAGGT
>CAIXAQ010000376.1 GCA_903917425.1 uncultured Bacteroidales bacterium | reverse complement strand
GATGGACAAACTTTAAATGAATGGATTTTCCCTGTTCGCCATTTGAAGTTGAATTTGAAAGATAAAAATTGATGAAAAAACTGATTCTGCCAGTCCTGCTGGTGATGCTGCCTTTTATACTTTTGGCGCAAAACAGCCTTTCCGGGAAAGTTACTGATCGCTCAACCAATGAACCCTTAACAGGAGCAACCATCAGGCTGATAAATACTTTTCACGAAACGGTGAGTAACAATCTAGGCATATTTAGCATTAAAAATCTTAAACCAGATACTTATTCACTGGTAGCCAGTTATATAGGATATCTGAATGATACTACGGAAATTGATTTGAGCAAAACTACTATTATTACAATGGCATTAATCCCCTCTGCAATTATGCAGGAGGAAGTGATAGTTCTGGCAACCCGGGCAGGAAGTAAAACACCCGTGGCTTACCAAAGTATTAAAAATAAAGAGATAGCAGATTTGAATTTCGGACAGGATCTGCCAATATTACTCGGAAACAGTATTTCAGCCGTCTCCACATCCGATGCCGGTAATGGAATGGGCTACACGGCATTGCGAATTCGCGGCACGGATATGACGCGCATCAACGTAACCATCAACGGAATCCCGCTTAACGATCCGGAATCACACAATGTTTACTGGGTCGATCTGCCCGATTTTGCAACTTCAACGGATAACATACAGATACAGAGGGGTGTGGGTACGTCTACCAATGGTGTATCGGCTTTTGGAGCCAGTATAAATCTGCAGTCAGCTTACCTGAAAAATTTGCCTTATGCTGAGTTGAACAGTGCAGCCGGTTCTTTTAATTCATTTAAGAATACGCTTTCACTTGGTTCAGGACTGCTAAAAAAGCATTTTAGTCTGGATGCCCGCTTATCAAAAATATCATCCGACGGGTTTATCGATCGTGCTTCTTCCGACTTGCTTTCGTATTATATATCAGGCGCTTATATAGCGAAAAAGGATTTTGTACGATTCAATATTTTTTCCGGTAAAGAAAAAACGTACCAGGCATGGGATGGTGTTCCTTCAACTATCCTGGATACAAACCGGACTTACAACGGAACCGGTGCGTACTTTGACAGCCATGGAAACCTGCAATATTATGACAATGAAACAGATAACTATAAACAGACACATTACCAGGCCATATATTCGCATGAGTTCAGTAAAAAGTTGATTCTGAATACATCGGTTCATCACACCGTAGGAGCAGGGTATTATGAACAATATATGGAAAGCGGCGATCTTGCCGATTATGGGATAGTGCCTGATAAAGCAATTTTAGCAAATGACAATACAAAATCAGATACTATTTCGCCAGGCAGCACCGACCTGGTACGCCAGAAACATCTTGCAAATACCTTTACCGGGATCACCTGGTCGTTAAATTACAGTTTTAAACGCTTGCATTCATCTTTTGGAGGATCGTGGAATACTTATACGGGGAACCATTTCGGGAAGGTCATTTGGTCGGAATATACCGGTACTATTGAGCCCGGCCACGAATGGTATAGAAGCAAAGCCTTAAAGAATGATTTTAACATCTTTGTTAAAACCGAATTCGCTTTGACTGAAAAATTCAATACCTGGATTGATTTGCAATACCGTAACATTGGTTATTCTATTGATGGTGTTGATGATGATATGCGCGACATCACCCAAGACCATACCTTTAACTTTTTTAACCCAAAATTAGGTATCTCATGGCAAATGACCGAAAAGCAGAACGCATATGCATCCGTTTCGGTGGCAAACCGCGAACCCAACCGCGATAACTTCATAGATGCCAATCCGTTGCAGCCCATGCCTCAGCCGGAAACTCTATATGATGCAGAATCAGGCTATTCATTCACTTCAAGCCGGTTTTCAATTAATTCAAACTTGTATTACATGTATTATAAGGATCAACTTGTTCTTACGGGCGAAATCAATGATGTGGGTGCTCCCGTTATGATCAATGTTCCGTCGAGTTATCGTGCTGGTATTGAGGTTGCAGCAAAAGTAATGCTGACCGGAAATCTGAAATGGGAATCATCGGTAACACTGAGCCGGAACAAAATCAAATCCTTTACTGAATACATTGACAATTGGGATACCTGGGGCCAGATTGCAATAAATCATACTAATACCGATCTGGCTTATTCACCGGCAGCAATTGCTTCCGGTAGCCTGAGCTGGCAGGCTACAAAAGGACTGACCCTTAGCTTCATGCGGAAATTTGTCGGGAAACAATTTATCGATAATACTCAAAGTACCGACCGCCGGCTTGATTCATATTTTGTTGATAACCTGCTGGTTAAATACTTAATTCATCCCGGTTTTTGTAAAGAAATAGGTTTCTCGCTGATGATAAACAACCTCTTTAACCAGGAATACGAATCAAATGCCTGGGTTTACAAGTATTATTACGACAACACGATGCAAAAACTGGATGGCTATTTCCCGCAGGCGGGGATCAATTTTATGGTAGGAATTGTTGTTAAATTGTAATTTTTTTTGATAAATCGTTAATCGTGAATCGTTAATGGTGAATCGTAAATTAAAATGATGAATCGTGAATCGCGAATAGAAAATCCGCAATCCGCAATCGTAAATCTGAAATCCTAAATTCAGTACCTTTGCTGCCTTATGGCGAACATCATTACAATAAAGAATAAAAAAGCCTGGCACGAGTATTTTCTCGTTGAACAGTTTACCGCTGGTATTATGCTTCTTGGGACCGAAATAAAATCGATTCGCGAAGGCAAAGTAAATTTAACTGACAGCTATTGCGCTTTCGAACGCGACGAACTCTACCTGCTGAATGCTCATATTTCGGAATATAAATTTGGCAACCAGTTTAACCACATTGCAAAGCGTGCTCGCAAACTTTTACTCAACCGGCGCGAACTAAAAAAGATAATCGGTAAAACGCGGGAAAAAGGCCTGACAATCGTTCCCATCGAAATGTTTATCAATGATAAAGGCTTTTGCAAGGTTACCATCTCTATTGCAAAAGGCAAGAAGTTGTACGATAAACGTGAAACTCTGAAAACCAAGGATAACAAGCGGGAGATGGACAGGAGGCACGAGGATTAGGGGTTGGGGATGTTGGATGTTAGATGTTTGATGGCGGATTGAAAATTTGGGAATTAGGTAGTGAAGAATGAAGAAATTGAAAATGAGCAATCTGTAAGCAGATAATTT
>CAIXAQ010000375.1 GCA_903917425.1 uncultured Bacteroidales bacterium | reverse complement strand
GTCTCGTCCGAGAAGCGACCGCAGGCGAAGCTGTGGCGCTACCGCTGGTCGATGAAGGACCCGCTGCCGAGCTACCTCGTCACGCTCGTCGCGGGCGAGTTTCGTTATCCTCTGATTTTTCTTTACTTTCTTTTTTAATATAGTCCTGTATAACAATATCCCCTTCGCCTAACAATAGCCAATAAGGGCTTATTTCCCTATGATTAAGAATAATTTTCGAAATCGGATCAGATCCAGGAACGGCATTATTACTCAGCCACTTTGAAATTGCGCCCTTGCTAACTCCGATCTCTTTGGACATCCTATCAGCCGTGTAATTCAGATACTTAATCAGTATCATTAATCTATCGCCAATCGTTTCCATATTACTTACTTCACAAATGTTTACTATATTATACTAATAATTTCCAAAAGTTAACTTTGTTAACTTAATTCATCTTAGATTTGCAATCTGCTACAAATATAACACTTTATGTTTACTTTAATTCACTTTAATTCACTTTTGTTCACTTTAGTTCACTTTTTTTATGACAAACTTCGATTTAGAAAAATTAAAATCTTCTCTTCCTTTCGGATATACCAATGAAATAAGGCTTCTCTCTAAAAAAAGCAAGGCTTATATTTCGCTAGTGTTAAGCGGAAAAAGGAAAAATAAAATGATAATTGATATTGCCATTCAGATGGCTTTAAAAGAAAAAGTCATTTCTGAAAAGCGAGAACAATTACTTGCGGAACTGTAAAATGTTAACTAAAATTAATAATTAGACGCGCCCCCACGCAATAACTTTAAACCAATGAGCAAAAAACGATCCTTCCTCCTGAAATATTCAATTATCGAAAACGAAATTGAATATCCCCGCGAACTCGTGGTAAAACAAGTTGTAAATAAAATACAAGCCGAAAATAAACTGCGCGCTGTATGCAAATGCAAAATTATTATCACTTCTAATACCGAAATCTTATGAATGCTTTTATCCTGGGATCCATTCCTCTCATTTCACTAAATAAAACATGTCTGGAAATGGCCGCGACTACCTTAATGATGCTGCGCGATCAAACTCCTAACTTATCCGAAATTGATGCTTTCAATAAGGAAATCAATACTATTATTTCATTGGTAGATCAATGCGATTCTGTCTTAAAAACACTCGAAAAATTATAAAACTTTTTACCCCACTTTTCAAAAACGTCGGGGCATTAGAAGGTTCACTGTCTTGAGCCAGTTTTGCAATGATGAATGGCAATGTTTGTGGTTGTACTAACCGTAAGTCAAACCCTTGTCTGCTCCCCCGACGGCCTTTTCCTGAAGGTATTGTAACGAGCCAATTGCATTAGGACTGACCCCGATAATTCGGGGCCCTTATAGGGCATACTAATGCCATTTTCAAATTCTCTCATTTTCAAATTTTCAAATTTATTCGCCATGTTAGAAAATTCGTCTGAAAACAGAACGTATGTCAGTGTTATTGATGGAAAATTCACCATCCGTGCTGAAAAATCAACACCAAAAGCAAAAGAACGCCAGAATAAAAACGGCGTTTTAGTCTATGAACTGCAATTCGATACCATTTCAGGGATGCTGGAAAATGTTTTCGATCAAAAAACCGAAAATCAGTATGGCACCTTTCGAAACATCGTTTTTGTAATAAGGGATAACAGCGAATTGTATAATGTCGCCATGCCCTATTCTTCACGCGAATCAAAAGGTATTTTAATGCGCCTCCCAAACGCCGACCTTAAAAAACAAATCAAATTCAAGATCGCTAAAAAAGACTATGCTTTCACATGGATAACTCAAAATGATGTAACCGTTCCGCTGAAATGGACAAAAGAAAGCCCCGGCGAATTACCTAAAATGGTTGAAGTCGAAATAAAGGGGAAGAAAACCTTCGACGATACCTTGCAAATGAAATACCTGTTCGATTTTATACAACAAAACGTATTATCAAAAATCATTTCACAGTCACCCGACCAGGGTTTCAAAAGCCCGGCACTTCCCGCAATTGATCTATCTACCGCAGACGATGATCTTCCGTTTTGATACTTGCCTTATAATGCTATTTTTTTCTCTGGTATCTATAATTGTAAAAACAACGCATATACAGTAAGTAATGATAACAAATGAAAATGAAATAAAAGATGCCATTCAGATTTACGACATAATTTCTGATTTCGTTACACTCAAAAGAAAAGGCTCAAATTATAAAGGATGCTGCCCTTTTCACAACGAACGTACGCCTAGCTTTGTAGTTTTTACAAGTGCAAACAATTATAAATGCTTCGGTTGCGGAGAGTCGGGGGATGCTATCAAATTCCTTGAAAAACACGAAAATCAAACTTATGCTGAATCTC
>CAIXAQ010000374.1 GCA_903917425.1 uncultured Bacteroidales bacterium | reverse complement strand
GCAGGTGAAGCAAGTGCCGGCCTGGGGCTGATACTGTGTAAAGATTTTATCGAGAAACACCGCGGAAAAATCTGGGCCGAAAGCGAAGTGGGAAAAGGAAGCTCTTTTTGCTTTACTTTAGCTTCGGCAAATTCATAACCTGCAATTAACCCGGATACAATCAAAACCTTTATGTCATGAATTTTCAGGACAAAACCAAAGAAGAACTACTGGCAGAGTTGCTGAAACTGCAACAGGAGAACCAGGCTTTAAGACAAGCCATTGAAAAAAATCCTGAAAACACTTCGGGCCGGGCTTTCAGCCCCCGGGGCGACGATGCTTATAATTTGGCAACACTTCGCCAAAAAGCAGAAGATTTGCAAAGCAGGGAACAACTGAAACCCGATGAAAATCTTGCTCAAACTGATGCAGCCAAACTCATGCACGAATTTCAGGTACACCAGATTGAGCTGGAAATGCAGGCCGAAGAAATGCAATGGGCCAAATCCGCCGCGCTCGACGCTATTGAATTATACGATTTTGCGCCAATGGCTTATTTCACGCTTACCCAGACAGGCGAAGTCATCAGGTTAAACCTCAGCGGGGCGGCCATGCTCGGCAAAGAAAGAAGTCAGTTGCAAAATTGTGAGTTTACCAATTTCATTTCTGTTGATTCAAAACCAACCTTCAACCTGTTCTTAAACAATGTTTTTAAAGGCATTAACAAGGAATCCTGCGAAGTGGTGGTATATGCAGATGATCATGTGCCATCTTATGTGTTTATCACAGGTATCATAACCGAAAGCCGAAAAACATGCCTGATGACAGCGTTTGATATCACCGGTCGCAAACAGGCAGAAGAGGCAATCCTCAGGAGCGAGGAGAAATTCCGTTCCCTTTATATTCATATGATCGAAGGCGCGGCCCTTCATAATCTCGTTTACAACGAACAGGGCGTTCCCGAAGATTATCTTATCGTTGAAGTAAATCCTGCTTTCGAAGTTCAGCTTGGTATTAACAGGGAAACCGTTATCAACAAAACAAGCAAAGCAGCTTATGGTGTTGACGACCCGCCTTTCTTCGATGTATATACAAGGGTTGCTCTTACAGGGAAACCTGAAGTTTTCGAAACCTATTTTGCTCCCCTTGATAAATATTTTTCCATTTCGGTTTACCGCCCCTACCCCGGAAGTTTTGCCACCGTATTCGAAAACATTTCAGAGCGTAGAAAAGCGGAGGACGCCCTCCGGATCAGTGAAGATAAGTTTAAAAACCTGGTAACGAATATGCCGGTGGGAGTGCTTTTACAAGGACCTGATTCCGGAATGATATTAAGCAATTCCAAAGCTCTCGAACTACTCGGAATAACCGAAGACCAACTGTTGGGAAGAACATCTTTTGACCCCAGCTGGAATGTTATTCATGAGGACGGTTCGCCCTTTCCCGGAAATACACACCCGGTTCCCCAGTCAATTGCCACCCGATTACCCGTTCGAAGCGTGATCATGGGGGTTTACCGGCCTTCGGCCGGCGATCGTGCCTGGTTGTTGGTTGATGCCCTACCCCAGTTAAACAACGACGGAACTGTGAATCATGTGATTTGCACATTTATTGATGTTTCGAAACGCATACTGGCAGAAAATGAAAATGAACGAATTCAAAAATTACTGGAAGATTCCCAGAGTATAGGAAAAATCGGCGGTTGGGAATTTAATATTGACACCAGGAAACTTACATGGACCCGGGAAATGTATGCTATTCACGAAGTTGATCAAACCTTTATTCCAATGGCGGATCAGGAGGCCCGTTTTTACACCCCTGAATCCTTGCCTGCTATTGATGCTGCCGTACAGCGTGCTTTCGAGTATGGTGAGTCGTTTGAAGTTGATTCGGAAATTATTACTGCCAAAGGGAATCGCCGGTCAGTTAAATCCATCGGCAAGGCAGATTTAAAGAATCGAAGAATCTATGGACTTTTTCAGGATATTACCGAACGCAAACTTGCCGAAAAGGAACTGCTCGAAACAAATTCATATCTCGAAAACCTGATCAATTATGCCAATGCGCCTATTATAGTCTGGGATCCGCATTTCAACATTACCCGGTTTAATCATGCTTTCGAAGCCCTTACCGGGCGCACCGAAGCAGAAGTTTTAGGCCAACCGCTGGAAATACTATTTCCTTCCGTACTTGCCGGAAAATCGATGTCGCTTATCCGCAAAACCCTTACAGGCGAGCGCTGGGAAACCGTGGAGATCGAAATTCAGCACCGCGATAAAACTTCCCGGACAGTTTTGTGGAATTCGGCTACACTTTTTGAACCCGACGGGAAAACCCCGCTTGCCACCATTGCCCAGGGGCAGGATATTAGCGAACGAAAGCAGGTCGAAACAGAATTAAGAAAAAGCAGGGAAGCTTTTAAAGAATATTTTGAGATGGGCTCAATAGGCATGTGTATTACCTCGCCCGAAAAAGGATGGCTTGAAGTCAATGAGCGTTTATGCCAAATGATGGGTTATACAAAAGAAGAGCTCTCACAACATACCTGGTCAGAACTTACTCATGCAGATGACCTGGATGCAGACGTTGAATTATTCAATCAGGTTATCGCAGGCAAAAGGAATTCCTATTCGATCGACAAACGGTTTTTACGCAAAGATGGCTCTACAATTTACACCACTCTAAGTGTGTCGTGCCAGCGAAATACCGATGGCACAGTAAATCATATGCTTGCCTCCCTGCTTGATATTACAGAACGTAAGCAAGCCGAAGAAGAACTGCTCAAAACAAATTCGTACCTCGAAAACCTGATCAATTATGCCAATGCGCCTATTATAGTCTGGGATCCGCATTTCAACATTACCCGGTTTAATCATGCTTTCGAAACCCTCACCGGCTTTAACGAGGCAGAAGTTTTGGGCCAATCACTCGAGATACTATTTCCTCCCGCACTTGCCGGAAAATCGATGTCGCTCATCCGCAAAACCCTTAGCGGTGAACACTGGGAAACGGTGGAGATCGAGATTCAGCATCGCGATAAAACTTCCCGTACAGTGTTGTGGAATTCGGCCACACTATTTGCACCCGACGGGAAAACCCCGCTTGCCACCATTGCCCAGGGACAGGATATCACGCGGCGTAAACAAGCTGAAGAGGAAAGTAAACGCAAAAACCTCGAACTTGAAAAAATTAATTCCGAGAAGGACAAGTTTTTCTCCATCATCGCCCACGACCTGCGCGGACCTTTTAATGGATTTTTAGGCCTGACGCAACTAATGTCGGAAGAAATCAGTTCGCTTACGCTCAAAGAGCTTCAGGATATTTCGTCAGGCTTGAATGTATCGGCAAACAACCTTTATAACTTGCTCAACAACCTGTTGGAATGGTCGCGCATGCAGCAGGGCGCCACAAGTTTTGAACCTAAATCCGTGTCGCTGCTTCCTTTTGCAACCTCCACTTTGCAACTGATGATGGATTCCTCCGGTAAAAAGGGGATTGCATTGAATATACATATTCCTGAAAATATTTATGTGTTTGCCGACGAAAAAATGCTGGCTTCCACCATCCGAAACTTAGTAAGTAATGCCGTAAAATATACACGGGCCGGAGGTTCGGTAAGTATTTCAGCCAATTACGCTCCTGACAATCATGTCGTGATCACCGTGAAAGACACAGGTATTGGCATGGACACGAAAATACTGGCCAATATGTTCAGACTCGATACAAGCATAAGCCGCAAAGGCACTGACGGTGAACCAAGCACAGGGCTGGGCTTATTGCTTTGTAAAGATTTTATCGAGAAACACGGTGGCAAAATTTGGGCAGAAAGCGAAGTAAAGAAAGGAAGCACGTTCTATTTTACAGTCCCTGTTGGTCATTCGGATTTGTCGTAATCCTGAGGTGGTTAAACAGAAGCATATAAAAACACTAAACATAAAACATTGAATGAGGAATGACAAAGTAAGGCGGCTTCCTTTATTTTTTCATTTTGAGCCATATGTTTTGCTTACTTTGTCTTCTCACCATTGTTCTTTGTAAACTTTTTATATTCACCATAGCCACAATTACTGTCAGGTTTGTTGCGGCATTTCCCTTTCTGTAGCCCGAATTTCAGCCCCAAATAAAAATCGATGCCGGTAAAGTCCTTGTAATGGAAGTACCCGCTGAGCTTTTCAGTCCCTATGGTAAGAAATCCGAACCGGGCACTCAGCCCGATACGCGGCTTGTTCCAGTCGTAAAGACTAAGCGGCATACTGGCCTCGAAAAAAGCAGTCTGATAGCGGGGCGTCACAGCGAATAAAACAGGCCTGATCAACCCAGTTTTCGAAATCTGAAGCGGGTAAACAATACTTCCGTTTATGTACCAGTTGTTACGGTAATTTAAGTCCGCCTGTATGCTAACAGCGGTTGGCAGAGCAATTTGAATTTCGTTGCCCTGAACCAGTTCCGTTGGATTGCCGTAAAACTGGTTACTCAGTAAATCTGTCAACTCTCTTACAGAGGTATATCCAACTGAAGATATTCCGGGCCAATAGGTTGAGACCTCGGTAAAAACAAGTTTTTCGGCATTTTGCTTAAACCTCACCCGCCCGATGTCGAGCAGAGACACACCGATTTTATACTTATAAGGCGTATAGCTTTGTGCGCAAAGTTTATTGAAGCGGGAAGTCCTGGAATAGCTTTTTTTTCGCTCGTAAACAACGCCTATATCCAGGCCTATGCCTTTGCCTCTGAACAGGGGGTTTTTCTCTAAAATATTGGTTTCAAAATCAACAGGCGATGAATAACCTGCCTCAGCATTTAGGTTATGCACAATGAGCGTATCGTGCTCGAGCATCACATAATCCGCATTTTTGGTATAAATATACCCGCCTGCATATCCCTGCAAGTCCTTGACAGTAATGCCTGCTGCCCAATAATCCATGCCTTTCTGACTGAAAACATACGAATAGTTGAATCCAATTTCAGCCCAGGCTAATTCTGCATTATAGATATTCCGGTTATCAATATAGTTGATATCAAATTGTGGAATATATTCAAACTGCTCGAAACCGAATTTTGCAATTTCATAAGGTATATTCCGGGACGACATTACGACACGGGCCCCGGTAACCAGGCCAAACGAATGCCGCCCTATGGTAACGGCAAAAGAAGGGCCCAGAACCCGCTGCTGTGAGTATGCAGTTTTGTCCTTTTGGTTGTAATAATCATAGGCAATCATGTTGCTATCAGCACCATGAGTCGGGAAAATGGGATTTTTCTGAAAAAAACGACTGAATTGATATTCTTCTTTTGCCAGGTAGACATAATTATTTTCGACAAATGCGTCGAGAGCAACTATATTGACATCAATATAATAAGGCGAAGTAACTGTAACCGCAGGATTGATTATGGATCCGGTAATACCTGAATAACTGCTGTTTACAATGCCAAGCATCTCCTGTGCCGTTAATGGTCGTATTCCCATAAACAGGGAAACCAGGAAAAGTGTTCTGATAAATCCCGGGCGAATCTTGATAAAAAGCGACTTTTCTGGTAAAGGCAATTTATTTAGGATTACAAGTTGTATAGGTATACAAACGAAAAAAACACCCTGTTTATTACTCAGCAAAACCAGGCTCATTAAAAAATATATTCTCAAAAGTACATATTTACAGCGATAAATAAAAATAATAGGATAATTTTGCAGCAAATCAACCATATAAATACACCCATGAGTACAGCACTAAAATCAACACTTTGGTGGATCTTCGCCATTTTTTTTACCATAGCAATAGCCAGTTACCAGCGGATGACCGGCCCTACTTATCCGGTTCGTGGCAAGGTAGTTATAAATGAAAATGTTATAAATTATAAGCTTATCAGGACAGCCGAAAACGAAAAAGATGCCCCCATTACCATAACCGTTCCCGATACAGCGGTTTCTGGATCAATAATATATAAAAGGTTTAAAAGTAATGATAGTATCAGTACTTCCGCGTTGACACGTTCCATCGACACTTCATATGATGCCAGTTTTGCGAATCTTTGGAGACTGATAACCCATAAACCACGGAGCTACAAATTGGAAAAAAACCTGAAATTCATGATGCCTGTGCAACCTGCTGCAGGCAAAATGGAATACAGTGTGCAACTTTCAGATAAAAAAGAAACGGTAAGCCTAACGGAACACCCGGTTGTAATGCGATTCAAAGGACCTGTTCCTATGTTTGTGCTTTTACCCCATATTCTGCTCATGTTCCTCGCAATGCTTTTCAGCACCCGTGCGGGAATTGAAGCCTTGAGGAATGGTAACCGCACCTACCTGTATTCCTTGCTTACTCTGCTGTTTTTTATTCCAGGAGGATTGATTTTAGGTCCTTTCGTTCAAAATTTCGCATTTGGAGCATACTGGACAGGATGGCCGATGAAAGGAATTCTGAATTTTGGCGATCTTACCGACAATAAAACTGCCATTGCCGTGCTGGGTTGGGCCATTGCCGTTGTGAAACTGCGCAAAAATCCTTCTGCCCGCGGTTGGGCTATCCTGGCGGCTGTTATTTTGCTTGCAGTCTACCTTGTTCCTCACAGCATGCTGGGGTCTGAAATAGATTATACTCAACAGCCTAAATAATATGTCTGTTTCAATCATAATTATCCTGATTACTGCCGGGGTATCCGTATTTGCTTTCAGTAACCGCGATTTGTTCCGTAGGTTGGCATTTAATGCATACGATATCAAGCATTTCAAAAACAGCTACCGTTTTCTGTCGTACGCTCTCGTTCATGCCGACTGGATACATTTACTCGTCAATATGATGGTACTGTACTCTTTTGGTGGGATTGTGGAACAATATTATAACATGTATTTCGGACTGAAGGGAATACTGTATTACATCCTGCTGTATGTGGCAGGTGCGGCATTGTCAACATTACCAGCATATGGCAAGCATAAGGACGACTATAGCTACACGGCTGTCGGAGCTTCGGGAGCCGTTTCGGCAGTGGTTTTTGCAAGTATAATTTTTGCGCCTCTGAGTAAAATCTACCTCTTCCCGATTCCTATAGGGATACCTGCCATTCTTTTTGGCGTTCTGTACCTGATCTATTCGGGTTACATGGGGAAGAAGAATATCGACAATATAGGTCACGATGCACATTTTTGGGGAGCTGTTTTTGGATTTGTATTCACAATAATCTTAAAACCAGCACTTTTCATGCAATTACTCTCAACCTTATCTAATATTTTCTAAAGAATAATCGTTCCATTTAATGGATAAATCCCGGGGAATTATCGATTTGTTAGTTTTTATGAAAACTATGCTAATCATAGATTATCACGGTAATTTATCACGTATCAGGTGATATAGGTTTTCATCAGACAATACAAGCAGGCTGGGCGTTTTAGTCTGTGTTTTTCAGAATATTTACGCATATTTACGTAAATATAGTGCTGTTATAGCACCTTAATAATTGTTAATAACTTTACTCAGCCTATTTACAATGCTCATTAATAGCCCAAATCGAGGCTGTTAATAACTTTTATGTGCTTTGTGTATAATTTAAACATATTATAATTATCTTTATCACTGTAATAATAATACGTTTATGAAACCGATAGATTTCTTTTCAGACCCTTCTTCTATTGCTCAAAAACAATATGAAGCCTTGCGCATGTACTATTTGGAAGGTATTGATGCGGCTACCGTAGCAGCACGGTTTGGATACACCCGGCGTGGATTCACCACCATCGCAAGTGGATTCACAAAAAAATTAAAAGCTGGTAAATCGAAAGACTTGTTCTTTTTAGAAAACAAAAAAGGTCGCAAAACAGCCCAAAACACACTAACAGCCAAAGATGTGATCATCAGTCTGAGGAAAAAGAATTACTCTGTGGAGGATATTAAAGTAGCCTTGGACAGCAAACAGATGGGTGTTAGCGAAAAATCAATCTACAATATCATTGCTAATGAAGGTTTCTCTAAACTACCCAGACGCACCAGGCAGGAAAAGCAACAAAAGGAATTACCTCAAATTCAGGCTGAAAAGAGCGTTGCGCTGTCATTTGCTAACGAAGGGTTTAAAAGTTCTTCGGCAGGGATACTTTGTTTGTTGCCTTATATAAACAAGTATGGGTTGGACAAAATTATTGCCCAGTCCAATTACCCACAAACAAGTACACTAAACAGGCTCAGTTCTATATTGGGTTTTGTGGCATTGAAAGCCTCCAATGTCAGGCGTTACTCTATAGACGATTTATGGTGTATGGACAGGGGACAAGGGCTTTTTGCAGGATTGAACGTTTTGCCTAAGGCTGCCTGGTTTACCTCTTACTCGGATCGGGTTACCCCGGACATGAACATGTC
>CAIXAQ010000373.1 GCA_903917425.1 uncultured Bacteroidales bacterium | reverse complement strand
CATGTCAATTTTGTGCGGAAAGAGGTCAGCATTACATTCCGTGAAAACGAAATTTCGTTGCGGCAGATAGTTGAACTACTGCACAATATCCATTATATCCCCGATATTAGTTACAATAAACAAGCAAAGGACGACCACCAGAAAGCCAACCGCCGCATGATCATGAAAATTGGGGTGGCAGGTTTTGCATTCGGAAACATTATGTTGCTTAGCTTTCCTGATTATTTACCTGGTGGCGAGGCTATTGACAAGCTTATGGCCGGCACTTTCGGAATAGTTTCCTTTATCCTGGCATTGCCTGTTATTACTTTTTGCAGCAGCGATTTCTTTCTATCTGCATATAAAAGCCTTAGGAAGAAAATTATAAATATCGATCTTCCTTTATCCATAGGCATACTGGCGCTTTTCCTGGAAAGCAGCTACGAAATTTTCAGTGGATCGGGTACCGGTTATATGGATTCGCTGGCTGGGCTTCTGTTTTTTATGCTTATCGGCCGCTGGTATCAAAGCAGGACATACCAATCACTGTCATTCGACCGCGATTACCGTTCTTATTTCCCGATTGCGGTTACCCGTTTATCCGATGGCAAAGAGGAATTTGTACAGTTGAAAGACATAAAAACCGGTGATCTGATTTTAGTCAGAAACGGGGAACTGATTCCTGTCGATTCCGTATTAACTGAAGGTGAAGGCAATGTTGATTACAGCTTTGTAACCGGCGAATCGATTCCGGTAGCGAAAAAAGCCGGCGATTTTGTATTCGCAGGTGGCAAGCAATCGGGAGCAGCCATTAAACTCAGGGTCGAAAAGGAAGTGGCTCAAAGCTATCTTACCCAATTATGGAACGAGGATAAATCAGGCGTGGATGGCGAAATGCATATGCAATCGCTCGTAAATAGGGTAAGTCATTATTTTACAATAATTATCCTCATTATAGCTTTTGGTGCCGGAGTTTTTTGGGCGGGAACCGATTTTGGAAAAGCCGTTTACGTTTTTGCTTCTATATTGATTGTAGCCTGCCCTTGCGCACTTTCATTAACAATCCCTTTTACTTTTGGAAATGTAATGCGTGTTTTCGGTCGTAACGGATTTTATATAAAGAATACGGAAGTTATCGAAAAGCTTACACACGCCGATACCGTGGTGTTCGATAAAACAGGAACGCTTACGCATAGCCGGACAATGAATATCGGTTGGGACGGTGCAGTGCTGAGCGACAAGGAGATGCAATGGATCCGGTCAGTTGCACGAAATTCAACCCATCCACTATCCGTCATGGTAAGCGAATGGTTACCCGCCAGTTTGTTACTTCCTGTGCAGGATTATAAGGAAATAAGCGGGCTTGGGATTGTTGGAATGGCTGATAACCATCTGATTATGATTGGCTCGCGCAAGTTTATAGCAGGAACTGAAACTTCGGAGGAGGGGAAAATCTCATCCGTCTATATATCGATTGACAACAAATTGAGAGGCTTTTTTAAGATGGAGAACCATTACCGAGATGGTTTAGAAGATGTGATTTCAGGAATGAAGGATATGGAACTGCACTTGTTGACCGGCGACAATACTTCGGAACTGGAAAATCTCAAAATGTATTTTTCATCCGATACACATTTACACTTCAATCAAACCCCTACCGATAAACTTGAATATATTACTGAATTGAAGCAAAATGGACGCAATGTAATTATGATCGGCGATGGATTGAATGATGCCGGTGCATTGCTTAAAGCAGATATAGGAATTACCATAGCTGACGATATTTATCATTTTTCGCCAGCCTGCGATGCCATTCTTCAGTCATCGGAATTCGGCAGGTTGCAGGATTATCTTGGGTTTTCAAAATCTGCAATGAAAATTGTGTATGCCAGTTACCTGATATCTTTTCTGTATAATATTGTCGGTCTGACATTTGCTGTACAGGGATTTCTTTCGCCTGTGGTGGCTGCCATATTAATGCCTTTAAGTTCAATTTCGGTAGTAACTTTCGCCAGTTTATCTGTATCTGCGCTTTCAAAACTGAAAAAGTTTTAAAAGTCGTACTCATAAATTTACACTCCTTTTAAAGTATTTTTCAATCGCTTCAGATTGCGAACCAGCAATTGTTAATAAATTGTTAATTCCAGAGATTGATAAATAGTTATATTTCAATTAGATGCATATTTATTAGGAATTGTTCTAAATTACGGGTTGTAGTATCTCGTATAAGTGTATTCAATATCTTTGGCTAATTCAATATTTCAATACTTAAATGAGTGTTAT
>CAIXAQ010000372.1 GCA_903917425.1 uncultured Bacteroidales bacterium | reverse complement strand
TTGAGGATGCCTCGCTCGAAACCGGCGGTTCGGGAATAACGCAGGTTACGCTAAAATAAACCCAACAAAGGTTCCTGATTTCTAACTTCAAAACTGCTACATCCATGAAAAAAGTCTCGCTTTTTACAGCAATCATTTCTTTTGCTTTGTTTAGCCTGCTTGCATGCAAATCAGGTTCTTCCGATAAAAATGTAATCACACTCACTACCGACAATTTTACGGTTGAAACAGACAAAGGCGTCGTAATGGTCGATTTTTGGGCTACATGGTGTATGCCATGCAAAGCAATGGCTCCTGTTATCGACGAAATCGCAGGCCAAACGGCAGGGAAGGTAAAGGTCGGCAAGGTCGACATTGATGTAAACGGTCCACTGGCAAACCAATTTGGCATACGATCGATACCCAGCATTTTAATTTTTAAAGATGGCCTGCTTGTGGAAACCTTCGTGGGTGTGCAATCGAAAGAAGCGCTGGTAAATGCACTATCGAAATACGTTCCTTTGCAATAATTGCTTTTTACTTTTTTCCTGACAAAACGGCAAAAAGTTCTTTTTCCTTTCGTGCAAAACCCGAAACAATCAGGTTGTACGACTCATCAATCCACTGTTTCAATAAATTATCAGGAACTGATCCATCAATCATCACGGTGACCCAATGGATTTTATTCATATGATAACCGGGTAAAACACTGGAATACTGTTCCTTGAGTTCAATTACTTTTTCAGGTGTGTTTTTGACATTCATCGAGAAAGCATCCACCAGATCGGTAAGCAGAAACATTTTACCCGCCACTTTAAAAACCAATGTTGATTCATCGAAAGGAAAACTTTCGGTAACTGCGGGCTTTGCAAGGCAGTAATCTCTTAATTCCTCTATATTCATAATTGATAGTTAAGACCTCAAAATTAACTATTTAAAGCAAGAAAGTAAAATCACATTCACATTAATTGCATGACTATAGTGTGATAAACCGATTGATAATTGTATCTTTGCCTATGAGGGAAGAAATCGCCCGAGGTGAAACAATCTATTATTCACAAATCAAAATTCTATGTCCTTAAGCTCCAAATCGTCTGATCTGAAACGCAGAATGCAGGAAGCATTGCGTGGCGGTGGTGATAAAGCCATCCAAAAACAAAAAGCAACCGGCAAACTTACAGCCCGCGAACGCATTATTGCTTTGCTCGATGCCAAATCTTTTCACGAGTACGACTTGTTTGTGGAACATGCCGGCCGCGACTTCGAAATGAGCGACAAATATCTTCCAGGTGACGGTGTAATTACCGGAACCGGAACCATCAACAATTATCCTGTCTGTATTTTTGCACAGGATTTTACAGTTGCCGGAGGTTCGCTTGGTTATATGCACGCCAAAAAGATTACCAAGATCATGGATCATGCCATGAAACTTAAAATTCCTCTTATCGGAATCAACGATTCAGGTGGTGCCCGTATTCAGGAAGGGGTAAACTCCCTGGCAGGTTATGGCGAAATATTTTATCGTAACACACAGGCTTCCGGAGTAATACCCCAGATTTCAGTGATCCTCGGTCCTTGTGCAGGAGGCGCAGTTTATTCGCCAGCTTTGACCGATTTTGTTTTTGTGGTTGATAAAATATCCAAGATGTTTATTACCGGGCCCGAAGTTATTAAAACGGTTCTGGGTGAGGAAATTTCGATGGAGGAGTTGGGCGGTGCCCGCGTTCAGGCCGAAATAACCGGCAATGTTCATTTCTTCGCCGAAAGTGAAATCGAATGTTTCGAGCAAATTAAAAAACTATGCAGTTTTATTCCCTGGAATAACCTGAAAAAAGCCGATCCGTTTCCAAAGAAACCACCTCGCGTAAGACAATACAGCCTGGAGAAAGTATTTCCTACAAATCCTCGTCAGCCTTACGATGTAAAGGATGTAATCCGGGGCATTTGCGATGATTCGGATTTCCTTGAAGTAATGGATTTATTTGCACAGAATATAGTAATCGGTTTTGCACGCATGAATGGCTATACGGTTGGTTTTGTCGCCAATCAGCCTTTGGTGCTGGCAGGTGTACTCGATGTGGATTCGAGCGATAAAGCTGCCCGTTTTATCCGCTATTGCGATGCTTTCAGCATTCCTTTGGTTACTTTAGTCGATTTGCCGGGCTACCTGCCTGGTGTCGACCAGGAGCATGCCGGTGTTATCCGCCATGGTGCAAAAGTGCTCTATGCATACAGTGAAGCTACGGTTCCGAAAATTACTGTTATTACGCGTAAAGCTTATGGCGGAGGATATATAGCCATGTGTTCGAGCCACTTACGTGCCGACTTTGTTTTTGCCTGGCCAACTGCCGAAATAGCAGTTATGGGTCCTGAAGGTGCAGCAAACATCATTTTCAGGAAAGAAATTACCGAAGCTGAAAATCCGGATGAAATGCGCAAACTTAAAATCAAGGAATATAAAGAGAAATTTGCAAATCCATTTGTTGCAGCCGCCTACGGATATGTTGATGCTGTGATCAGTCCCGAGGAAACCCGCGATATGGTCATTCATGCCCTTGCAATATCTGCCGACAAAAAGGTTGATGTTCCAATGAAGAAACATGGAATACCGCCATTTTAAATCTCCTGAAGGTGAAATCGTAACCTTAAAGCAAATGTTTTTGAATGGATATTTGTCAAATTCTTGATTTCACTTCTGCATTTTTTCAATAGCAATTTCAAATTTAAAAATTGATTATGCCAAATAGCGAAAAGTCCAAAAGTCTGAATTTAAAAGATATTAAATCAGATGAATCACACGAAGGCATCGAAAACGAAGTATTTCAAACCCTGATGATAGAGGATGTTAAATACAAGACGCGCTTAACCAAAAAATTCCTCAACAGGAAGGTTTATGAGCCGGTTGACCCCAAAAAAGTACTTTCTTTTATTCCTGGTACCATAAAGAAGATTTATACAGCTAAAGGGAAAAAAGTAAAAGTGGGCGATAAACTTGTAGATCTGGAAGCCATGAAAATGCTTAACACCATTTTTGCATACGAAAACGGTACCATTGCTGAAGTTTTTGTGAAAGAAGGTGATATGGTTTCGAAAAATAAACTCCTGATACTGTACAAATAATCGATTAAAAATACAACCGGAGAGTTTAAGAAATTGTTTTCTTTAAAACTTGCAGAAATTCAAAAACCTGTTCCCCTGGCAATCAGGGTAAAGATTCGGGAGAGTTTCTGTAAGTTGAGAAAGGGATTTTTTAAACTCTCTTATTATTTCTGCTCCACGAGTAACGAGTACTCCGTGTTGGTTGTTGCGATGAAACTGTTTATTTCGCTTTTTCCCTCCCCCGAATGCGACGAAGTGATGAAAATGGGTGGAAGTTCCTCCCAATTCTCTCCAAGGTTCGTTTTATACTGATCCACATTCCTTTTTACCGCATTACGCGAAATTTTGTCGGCTTTTGTGAATACCAGGCAAAATGGAAGGCCTTGCTCGCCCATCCAGTTAATCAGTTCGAGGTCGCTTTTTTGCGGTTCGTGCCGGGTGTCGACCAGTATAAAAGTATAGACTAAGGATTGTCGTTGCAAAAGATATTCCCGGATAATTTTTTCCCAGTTACGGCGCGATTTTTTGGATACTTTGGCATACCCATAACCTGGCAGATCCACCAGGTACCAGGTATCCTCATCAACCATATAATAATTCAGCAACTGGGTTTTGCCAGGTGTGGACGAGGTGCGAGCCAGGTTTTTAACACCGGTTATCATATTTATCAGCGATGATTTGCCCACGTTCGATCGGCCAAAAAATGCATATTCAGGTAATCGTTGTTGTGGACAGCCTGTAACATCGGCGGCACTTATCACAAAAGCTGCCCTGCGGTTATTCATATAAGTTCATAATTAGTAGCGTAACTCTCAGTTTGATGTATTCATTAACATAAAACTGAGAAATGTGGATGTAAGTAATTCAAAAAGCAAAGCTAAAATTCAAATGAAAATCTGTTTTGCAAAGTAGTGTTTTTAGGTTCAAAAGAATGAAGTGCAAGTAAAAGGCCGTCTGTCTGAAGAACTGCCTCAATAGATCAATTCAATATAGCTATTTTTGAAATTTG
>CAIXAQ010000371.1 GCA_903917425.1 uncultured Bacteroidales bacterium | reverse complement strand
TCAACGTGAATGCTGACCTTAAAGAAATTATCAGTAAACTGGAGCTCTGTATTGATAATTACCAGGATAACCTGGTGCATCATGCCTACTTCCGCCTTGGCAACTTAGAGGATGCAGAAGATGTTGTTCAAGATGTTTTTGTGAAGCTTTTTAGTGAGCAAAAACAAGGAAAAATTATTGACAATATACCTGCGTATGCTTACCGGCTGGTTACAAATGCCTGTATTGACAAGTATCGGGCGGGCGGCAGATTCATCAGAATTGCCATTGATGATATGCCGGAAGCGGATATTGGAGTTAGCATAAACAAGGAAGATGAGTTGATCCAACTGGAGGAGTTCAGGCGTATCAATCAACTGCTGGGCTCAATTCCGGATGAACAAGCTGAAATCGTACGGTTCAGATTTGTTGACGGAATGCCATTCCAACAAATAGCTGATATCCTTGAATTACCCCTGACAACCGTGAAATCGCGATTTTCGTACGGACTACAAAAAATCAAAACACAATTCTTTAATCTAAAGGAGGTTTCCCATGCAGTATGACAATTTAAATGATAAAACAGCCGATCTTTTTGATGAAACGCTTAGCGCAACTGAAAAAGAGAAGATAATTCAACAGCTTGATAAATTATGCGATTCAGCTAATGATTTGCAATTAATTCACAGGACTGCTTCTGCGCTGACTCCAAAAATCCAAATCAAAGCAAGTAAAACATTAAAAGACAAAGTGATGAAACAGATAAATGAATCAAATGAATCCATTTCCGGTAAATCCGGAAGAATAATTCCTATGCTCAGGTCAACCTGGAAAAAAATTGCAAGTATTGCAGCTATTTTATTAGTTGCTCTGGCTATTGTACCCATTTTTGGCCCAAAATTTTTCAACCCGAATGCAAAAGCTTTGTCGTTACTCAATACTTCGATCGAAGCTATCTTAAACATTAAATCCATGGTTATCAATTACCAGGTTCGTTCCGTTCCCGGCGACAACCTGGATTTGATTGATATAAAAGGTGATTTTATTGACTACAAACTTTGGAAAGAGTTTATTCCAACCGAAAAATGGCGGATTCAAAAACCCGGACTTGCAGTAGTTATGGACGGACAAAAACAATACAGGTATATGGAGAAGTCCGGAGTTGGGCTTGTAGGCAGCCCGGAAGCCGGATTTGTTGAATGGATGCGGATACTTCTCGATCCTGAGAAAATTATGCAGCAAGAAAAGGTTTTTGCTGACATGTACAAGGCCAAATACAATATCAGCACCAGCAATTCCGAAACCATTCTTACCATAAAGGCAAAAGCATTGGGAAATTTCAAAAACGCTCTCAGTCTGAATTCCTCCATTCCTGAATCGGATAACCGCAGGGTGTATCATTTCGATAAACAAAACGGCAGGTTAAAAGCACTCGAAGTTTATATTCTCGATAAAAGTAACGAAACTATGGTTCTGAAAATCAGCAATATATCCTATGATGAGGCAATTGCTCCCGAAACTTTCAGAATCACACTTCCTGAAAATACAAAATGGGTTGAACTTAAAGATCTTGAACCTAAAAAAGAAGATGCATCAGTAGCCAATAACGCTGAAGAAGCAGCAAAAATTTGGTGGAAAGCCTTATCAGAAAATGATTGGGCAATGGTTTACAAACTGGATCCAACTCTGGAACATTCATCTAACCTCGATGAAATGAAACTGGAATACGGCGGATTGCAGGTAATTTCAGTTGGAAAATCCTTTAAATCAGGATTGTATACCGGTAAATACGTTCCTTATGAAGTTAAATTAAAATCGGGTAATATTCAAAAATATAACCTGGCAGTGCGAAACGACAACCCTGAAAAATTATGGGTTATTGATGGCGGCTATTAATCAATTCGCTTTCCCACTGAATAACCACCTCCCATTCAAAAAAGGGCAGGTGGTTTTTAATTTTAGTCGGGTATTAATACCAACATTATTCTTTACTCCCCAGTTAGCATGCAACTATATTTCAAACTCCTGAATGTATTCCGCTACTCCCTGAACTGTCGTGCATCTACTTTTCGCAACCTTTCCTGCAAACAAAGCTATTGGATTTATCTTTATCAGTCTATTAACCTTAAAATTCAGGATTTTTCAT
>CAIXAQ010000370.1 GCA_903917425.1 uncultured Bacteroidales bacterium | reverse complement strand
TTGCCCGGACAAAGATTTAGTGCAAAAAGCAATTATATAAAACCGTCTATTCTGTAAAGTTAAAACAAAAGTTGAAGTGATTGTTATTCCGCGTCAGATTCTGGCCATAGTTTGGCTGATAATTTTGTAATTTTACTTTTTTAAACCTACGAAAATGAAAACTTTTGCAATTATACTAGCCGGGTGTGGCGTTTACGATGGTGCCGAAATTCACGAAGCGGTAATGACCATGTACGCGGTAACAAAAAATGGTGCAGAATATCAGATTTTTGCACCGGATATTGCACAACATCATGTGGTTAACCATTTAACAGGAGCCGAAATGCCCGAAACCCGCAATGTGCTGGTTGAGAGTGCACGTATCGCCCGCGGGAAAATCAAACCGATTTCAGAGCTCGACATGCGTGAATTTGACGCGCTGATTTTCCCGGGAGGTTATGGAGTTGCCAAGAATTTATGTTCGTATGCATTTGATGGTGCAGAATGTACTGTTAATCCCGAAATATCCAATGTTATCCGCGAAGCTGTCAGCCTGCGCAAACCCATAGGTGCCATGTGCATCTCACCGGTACTGCTTGCAAAAATAATGGGTGGCATTACTATAACTGTCGGGCCAAACGAAGCAGATGCTGTGAATGTGAAAGCCATGGGAGCCAATCATATTGCTACGAAACACGGAGATGTAATTATTGACGAAAAACACAGGCTTTTTACCACACCCTGTTACCAGCTTAAAGCTTCTCTTGTCGAGATAGCCGAAGATACCGATGCTATTGTAAAGGCGATGCTTAAAAACGGATAGTACATACGCCTGCTCTGCTAACATGTTTCAGGCAAACCCCGACTGATTGACGAAAGTGTAAAATACAACTGCCTGCTTCCAGACTAAAAATATTATATTTCCAAATTTGGGTGCAGTAAATCAGATATTGTTTAAAAACTTGTGTCGGAATTCCAGCACAAGCAACGTTTTCCCACAACATTCCAATGCATTTTCGCGTAAATAAAAAAACGACTTACATCGAGTGGAAAAAACGTTTTTTTTATTAAATCAATAGCTGCATCATTTGTAATTGTTGATTTTCTTATCTTTAATAAAAATCTTTTCAACCTGATTTCCTGCTTGCTGAGTTTCCGATGCAAACTGGTTACTTAGCAGGTCGGAATTCCCTCCTCAGCGCAGGCTGAACGATGGAATTAAAACATTCTAACTCATTTCACGGAATTATCTATTAATCAACTTTGCACTTCCACTCGAATATCTCTCACCTTGTACCGCGATTTTAGATGAAGCAGTGTTAATTTCCAAAAGTTCATCTGATGTGAGTTCAACTTCTGATGCTCCCAGGTTCTCAGTTAAACGATGCAACTTTGTAGTTCCCGGAATTGGAATAATCCATGGTTTTTGTGTCAGTATCCATGCCAGTGCAATTTGTGCAGGCGTAGCATTTTTACGTTTTGCAACGGCAGAAACCAGGTCGACAAAAGCCATATTGGCCTTAATGTTTTCAGGAGCTAAACGCGGAACCGTGCTGCGGAAGTCTTTGCTGTTGAAAGTGGTATTCTGGTCCATTTTCCCTGTCAGAAAACCTTTGCCCAGCGGGCTGAACGGGACAAAACCAATTCCGAGTTCTTCGAGTACAGGCAAAATTTCTGCTTCCGGTTCCCTCCACCATAGTGAGTACTCGCTTTGCAAAGCAGTAACAGGCTGCACTTCATGAGCACGACGGATAATTTGTACTCCGGCTTCCGAAAGGCCAAAGTGCTTTACTTTTCCTTCGCGGATAAGGTCTTTGACCGCTCCTGCTACATCTTCAATAGGTACGTTCGGATCAACACGGTGCTGATAGAACAAATCAATCGTATCTATTTTGAGCCGTTTCAGCGAAGCTTCAGCAACTTGCCTGATGTGTTCAGGACGGCTGTCGAGTGCTGAGGCACCGGTTGTATCGAAGCCGAATTTTGTGGCTATAACCACTTCCCCGCGAAAAGGAGCCAGGGCCTCTCCTACCAGTTCTTCATTAATAAATGGCCCGTAAACTTCAGCCGTATCAAAAAAAGTTACACCGCTTTCAACGGCTTTATGAATAAGGGTAATCATCTCGCTCTTATCCGAAATTGTTCCGTAACCAAAACTCATTCCCATACAGCCGAGTCCTATTTCAGAGACTTCAAGGCTGCTGTTTCCTAATTTGCGCGTTTTCATTTTTATAATTTTGTGTGTAACTGTTGATTAAATAACCTGGATTATAAGGATACAAAAGTAAAGACGAATCTTGCCGGGAAATAACTAAACCAAAAACTTTCGAAAATCAAACAATCCTACAGAAAATACAATGAAGAGTATTCTGCTGGAACATTTGGTGCATTTGATACAAATAAAAGCTATCCCGATAAAACAGATTACTTTGCTTTTATATCGTATGCCATCAAAGAATTGTTGTGCCTGAGATAAAGAATCCCGTTATGAATTACAGGATGCGACCAGAATGGTCCCGAATCGCCCTGAGTAACCTGAAAGCTGCTGACAAGATCAAACTTTTCAGGATTAATCTTAACCAGTCCAACATTCCCCTTCTTTTCATCATAAATATAGAGCATACCTTCGGCAGCTATTATGGAACCTTTACAATTCCATTTCTCTTCCCACATTTTTTTGCCGGTATTCCAATCGATACAGCACCAGTTGCCTGTGCTGTTGTTCAACCAATTGGATCCATAAATATAACCATCAACCAGCACCACTCCTCCATGGTGATTATCCAACACCATATCTGTCCAGGCTACATCGGCGCTTTTGCCATCATCGCCAATCTTAATCATCATCCCGCCACAATCGTAGCCACCGGTTACATACACCATTCCATCATGGTACAATGGAGTTGTGCATTTGATAAGCTCCCATTTTAAAGATTCCGGTTTCACGTGAGCGACTTTCCAGAGAATTTCTCCATTTGATGCATCAACTGCGAAAACATGTCCTAACGAAACATTTACTATCATTTTTTTACCTGCAAATTCGATAAGAATTGGCGAAACATAACCGGGCTTATCATCAAGGCTTGCCGATTTCCAGACGAGATTGCCATTCGATTTATTTAAAGCGATGGTCATGGTTTCAGGTCCTCCGGGCGAAAAATAAAGTTTATTGCCATCAATCAGCAGCGATTCGGCAATGCCCCATTTCCCAAAGATGCCATTATTCATCTCGCTGGCTTTATACGACCAGATTATTTTGCCGCTAATTCCATCAATGCAGGCAATATCGCCATATCCGCTTGCCGTGTAAATCCTGTTGCCTTCAACAGTCGGTGTAGCCCTGCTTTCGGGAAACGACTCATTCCAGGCTCTGCCCATCACGGTTTGCCAAAGCATTTTGCCATTCATATCCAAAGCGTACAATACATCGGACGAATCCTTGATTCCTGTAATATAAATGGAATTATTGCCGAACGATACCGAGGAGTTTCCTTTGGTGAGTTCGGGATTAGACCAGTTTAAAGTTGGTCCTTCGGCAGGCCATGATTTCAAAAGACCGGTTTCTGCTGAAACACCTGTGCGGTTTTCAGGCCTCCACTCGCTGATTTGCTGGGCATTTGCCGCACTTAACAACATGAACACAGCAAAATAAAACAGGCATATGTATTTCATAACTAAAATGTCAGATGATTAATCATTATTCGTTTCAGATTATTATTGCTAATTTTCAAATTATACCTGATCGACAAATATAATAAATCAATATGATTTATGAAGCGAATTTCCAAAAGCTTTTGGGGCGTTTTCTCGACTATATCCTGTTCGTAAAATTCATAGCGATAAATCACTTTTTTGCATCGGATTTTACATATTTTGCTTTGTAGCCTTACTGAATTCTTCATCCGGAACAGAAGCTAACCAAATTACACTCCCCTTATTGGTGTTAGGGCTTATGGCAATATGTGTGTGGCTGCAGTAGGGTGCTACACCATGCCAGTAATCTGTATGAATAAAACAATCAAATTTTCAAGTCTTCGCTGACAAGTATTGACCTGCTTATACAGTTTAAATAGAGGAATATAATGTGATCAGGAATTTTCAGCGTGGGGCGGTCAAGAGAATCGGTGTGTCCACCCACTGGAAGCACCTGTTTACATAAAACCGTTACATTATAAGCTACCCCGCAAAATGTAAGAGCCTGTAAATTAATAATTTACAGGCTCTTACATTTGTTTGTTGTGGAGTGTAGGGGAGTCGAACCCCTGACCTCTTGCCTGCCAGGCAAGCGCTCTAGCCAACTGAGCTAACACCCCGTAACAGAGGCGCAAATTTAAGAAATTTTCCTAGTTTTACACAAAATAAGATTATTTTTATGAAACGCCTTTTTGCAGCTATTAAAATTCATCCTTCAGCCCGGTATATCAGCTTGTTTAATGAAATTTCATCGTCGTTGCAACACGAACGGATAAAGTGGGTAGAGCCTGAAAACATGCATCTTACCCTGAAATTTATCGGCGAAACGGATGAAAAGCAAATTCCATCTATCCGGCAAGCTCTTGCCAAAGCTGTCGCGAAATCAAAACCGTTTGTCCTGAAAATTGCAAACACCGGCATTTTCGGCAGCAGATATGACCCAAAAGTGATATGGTTCGGCATTGAAAAACAGCCTGATCTTGATTTGCTGGCTAAAAACATCTTCGGCGAACTCGAGAAATACGGCTGGGAAGAGGACCGGCAGAATTTTATTCCCCACCTCACTATCGGCAGGATCCGGGAATTAAAGGATAAACCGCTTTTTCAGCAAATTATCGGCAGATACAACACCATTGATATACAGGAAGAAAATGTATCGGAAATAATTCTTTACGAAAGCATACTGCGCCGCGAAGGCCCGTTGTATGTAAAAGTGTCTTCATTTCAGATCGCGTAAGACCCAAATCGGAATCAGCGTTCTTTATATACTACCTTTGTACTATGCGATTAAACGACATCCTTGAATTCAAATCCTCACCTCTGATAATAGAAAAGCTGAATGACTTCGGATTTATCAAAGTATTTGCGGAGGGAGATGTTATACTTAATGAAAACGTATATATTAAATCCATACCGATTGTAACAAACGGAAGTGTAAGGGTGATGCGGACCGACGAAGAGGGCCGGGAAATATTGCTATATTATATCAAAGCAGGCGAAAGTTGTGTCATGTCATTTTTGGGTGGTTTGCATCACGATACAAGCAAAGTAAAAGCCATTGCCGAGGAAGAAACACAAATCCTGTTTATCCCGGTTGACAAAGTGGGTTTACTTATTAAAGAATTTCCCGAATGGTTAGACTATATTTTCCGCTTATACCATGAGCGCTTCGAAGAATTATTGGATGCCGTTAATGCAATCGCATTCAAAAAATTAGATGAACGCTTATTCAGCTTTATTAAAAAGAAATGCGAACTAATGAACAACAACACGCTGAATCTAACCCACGAACAACTGGCTAATGAGTTGGGAACAGCCCGTGTTGTGGTTTCGCGCCTGCTCAAACAAATGGAAGACGTGGGCCTGGTAAAATTGGGCCGGAATAAGATTTCCCTTATGTAACAAACGTTGCTGTGTGGCAATTTTAAAAGCACGACTTTTGCAGTGAATAATTTTACACACTTAAAATTCCAGCAAAATGAAACAAAACATTGGAACCACAGACAAAGTAGTACGAATTCTTGTAGCCATTGCCATCGCAGTGTTATATTTCACACATCAGATTTCAGGAACAGTGGCCGTCGTGCTTTTAGTTCTTGCAGGTGTTTTTATTCTTACAAGTCTGATAAGTTTTTGCCCGCTGTATCTGCCTTTTGGTATTTCGACACGAAAAAAAGAAAAATAGGGCTGGGATTCCAGGGAGAATTTGGAGTTTAATTTGTCGGAAGTCAGAAGTCGGAAGTCGGAAGACGAAAGACGAAAATTTGCTCGAAAACTCTGTCGAAAAGGCTGCTTATGTGCCATTTAACAGGCTCCATACAGTCTGCCAGGGGGAAGAATGTCATATTTACCTGGCATTTTTTGCCGGCCTGTAAAACGAACTACCTACATAAAGAAGTTAAAAAAGCTAAAAATCAGAAAGCAAATGTTTGAATCCATTATAAATTTATTCCGTAAGGAAAAAACCGACTACGCACAACTTGTTAAAAATGGTGCAATCATTTTGGATGTCCGCAGTAAAGGAGAATATGCAGGCGGACACATAAGGGGCTCTGTCAACATTAACGTTGAACAGCTTGGCAGCAATCTTCACAAGTTAAAAAGCAAATCAAAACCTATTATAACCTGCTGTGAATCAGGCATGAGAAGTGCAGCGGCAAAAAATATCTTAAAATCAAACGGCTATACTGATGTTTACAACGGGGGCTCAGTGCATCGTTTACAAAATAAATTATAATCTACCACGAATTGAATGGAACTGGTTTTAAAAAGGTCGGAAGACCGAAGCCGGAAGACCGAAGAAAGAGCTAATTTGAGGCTTAGTTCTATTAATGGAAAATATCTGAATAAAGAAAATTGGCAATCAATGCCATATTTTCATTGATAATAGATTAAATGAAGTTGGCCAGGGAACTTCTGACTTCCGTCTTCTGACTTCCGTCAAAATAAATAACCCCACTAAATTAACTCAGAACCACAAATTATAATGAAAGAAAGAATCTTGACCAACTGGACTTTTACGCGGGCATTCTATCTCATCATCGGATTGTTTGTAATCATTCAGTCATATATGGGCCATGAATGGTTTGGTATTGCCTTTGGCGGCTATTTTGCTGCCATGGGTCTGTTTGCTTTTGGCTGTGCTTCCGGAAATTGTGCCGACGGAAATTGTTCGGCAGAGCCCAAACAAAATACTATTGCAGATGTAAATTTTGAAGATGATAAAACAAAATAATATGAAAAAGTATCTTGCTGTCAGTTTGGCAATAGTCACAATAGTTTTTGGCGGTTGTTCCAATGGGCAATCAAAATCTTCCAATACAAGCCTTTCAGCGGTTGAGTTTTCGGAAAAGATAACGGAACTTCCTACAGCCCCTCTGATTGATGTGAGAACACCCGGTGAATTTTCGCAGGGACATCTGAAAAATGCTTTAAATTACGATATATCCGCAGCCGGCTTTGAAAATCAGATTGCATCGCTCGACAAATCGAAACCGGTATTAGTGTATTGCCTGAGTGGCAGCAGAAGCTCCTATGCAGTTCAGGACATGCTTTCTAAAGGGTTTAAAACTGTATATGAGTTAGATGGAGGCATGATGAAATGGCGAAGTGCCAACCTTCCCGAAACTACCGACCTTGCAACGGCATCAACGGGTATGAGTAAACAACAATTTGAGGACCTGCTCGTTACCGACAAATTAGTGCTGGTTGATTATTATGCCGACTGGTGCGCTCCCTGCAAAAAGATGAAACCCTATCTGGATGAAATATCAAAAGATATGGCAGATAAAGTGGTGGTTATCCGCATTAATGCTGACGAAAACCGAAATCTCTGTAAAGAACAAAAAATTGATGCCATACCTGTTTTACAGCTCTACAAAAACGGAAAACTCATCTGGGCCAATACCGGTTTCATTGAAAAAGAAGCGGTCGTAAAGCAACTTAAGTAAAACAGTTCTTGAAATTCACTGTTCCCTATCCCGGTCAGTCCTCCTTTTTGGGTTAACCCGGATTGCTATTGGTTTTCTTTTTCACGCGAATTTTATTCTTTCCTGAGAGCCTGGATAAGATTTTTCCTGAGGGCTGATTTTATTGGGAAATAAATCCAGACAATCCCATTAAGCAGAATTACCAGGATAAGTGCCAGCAAAAAGACAGTAGGCATTCGAAAAGCCGGGGAGAAAAACGAAGGTAAAATTCCTGTGAAGGCTGCAATAGTGCCAATTCCGATTCCGGCGAGTAGAATAAAGAAATTTTCGGCAAATATGATTTTCAGAATAAAATGATGCCTGAATCCAAGTGCCTGGTAAAGAGATATTTCCTGTTTTCGTTCCGTAAGGTTACGGAGCAATACAATTCCCATACCAAGTGTGCCGATAATTATTCCTAGTCCACCCAGCAGCATAAATACCGACAGGTAGGTGTTTTCGACCGCGTTAAACTGCGCCAGCCGCTCTGAGGCCGGCGTTACCAGCATTCCATAATCCTGGAAAAGGTATTCAATCCGCTCCGAAACCGTCGTTCTTTCAGCGAATGCAGCGTCCACGAGCATCACCTTCGAACCAGCGACCGAAGGAAAATAATGCCTGAAAAGGTCAGCCGAAATCAGGATATTTCCCTGGAAAACGGAGTTGTCCAATCCTCCCATAATTTTCACTTTCAGCGTTTCCCCTTTTTCATCCCGGTATAATAAAGTATCACCGATTTTTTTGCGTAAACCCCATTGAATTACTGTCTGATCGGCATATGCCGGAATAATTGCGGGGGCAAGAGGCATATTCAACGCCAGCCATGGGTGCCTGTTATCTATTGAATGATCCAGCTTTAAAAAACTGAAAGCTTGCTGTTGATCAAAATAGGTGGTATTAACGCCTAATATTTGAACCTTCGACACCTGGTTCAGGTTCAGGCAACTGGCATCATTGCCATCGAGGCGAAGCATTTGCGAAAACC
>CAIXAQ010000369.1 GCA_903917425.1 uncultured Bacteroidales bacterium | reverse complement strand
TTCTCAAGCATTTCTTCCGCTTTTCCTTCGGCACGGGCCTGGTCTTTACCAACTTCAATTTCGCGTGCTATGATTTCAGCATTTACTCCGTCTTTATCAAGAGCCACAGGAGCCATAGCAGCAATCTGCATGGCAACATGTTTAGCCACATCTTCGATGCCGGCTGAATCAGTTTTGTTCAAACCGAGAATGGCAGCCAAACGATTTCCAAAATGGTTGTAAGCAACTGCTAAAGGAGCCTCAACAAATTCGTAATGCGATAATTGCATTTTTTCACCGGTTTTACCAGTCAGGTCAATGACTCCTTCTGCAATAGTGCGTCCGCCAATGCTCATAGCTAACAAATCTGTCAGGGAGGCAGGTTTCGTAGCAACAGCCAGATCCAGGATTTTGTTGGCATAGTCAATGAATTCCTGGTTTTTAGCTACAAAGTCAGTTTCGCAATTGAGCATGATAGCTGCTGCGAATTTTTTATCCTCGGTAGTTTTTGCAATTACAATACCCTGGTTGGCATCGCGGTCAGCACGTTTAAGAGCCAATTTCTGTCCTTTTTTACGTAATATGTCAATTGCCTTTTCAATATCGCCTTCTGATTCTACTAACGCGTTTTTGCAATCCATCATTCCGGCTCCGGTCATCTGTCGGAGTTTGTTTACATCTGATGCTGTAATATTAGCCATTGTTGTATTATTTCAATTTTGTTTATTACTGATGTAATTACACAAACCCGCACATAAGTACAGGTTCGTGATTACAATAATTTGTTAAATTAATTAGGGTCTTGGTTTGCGGGCTGCGCCTGGAGCAGGTTTGCGGGCAATAGGTTTGCGCGGACGTTTACGATCATCGCCGTCAGCGGGTTCCAGACCTGCAGCAACACGTTTTTTGCGTGCTATTTCGCGTGCGTCGTCATCGTCGTCGTCGGCAACTCTGCTCGTAGTATTTTCTTCGCCTTCTTCACCTTCTTCATCGCGTTTGTCACGATCAAGTTTACGTTCGCTGCTGCCTTCGTCAATAGCCTCGATCATCTTTTTGATGATAAGTGAAATTGATTTTGAAGCATCATCGTTTGCCGGGATTGGAAAATCGACCAGGTTAGGATCGCTGTTCGTATCAACTATAGCAAAAGTAGGTATGTTAAGTTTGCGGGCTTCTGCAATTGCAATGTGCTCCTTCATGATATCAACCACAAAAATAGCTGAAGGAAGTTTGTTCAGGTCAGCGATTGATCCAAGGTTCTTTTCGAGTTTGGCACGTTCGCGGGTAATCTGAAGACGCTCTCTTTTCGAAATTCCAAGGAAAGCCGGGCTTACCATCAGTTTGTCAATTGACGACATCTTTTTAACTGCCTTGCGGATGGTAGCAAAGTTGGTGAGCATTCCGCCCGGCCAACGTTCAGTAACATAAGGCATATTGGTTGGGCGAACCAGTTCAGCAACTAATTCTTTAGCTTGCTTTTTGGTTGCTACAAACAGGATTCGTTTGCCTGATTTTGAAATTTGCTTGATGGCAGCAGCTGCTTCATCAATTTTTGCAATGGTTTTGTACAGATCGATGATATGGATGCCGTTACGCTCCATAAAAATGTATGGAGCCATGTTTGGATTCCATTTACGTTTCAGGTGGCCAAAGTGTGCGCCTGCATCGAGTAATTCGTCAAATGTTGTTCTTGCCATTTAAGTTATCTCCTTAATTAATTAGTTTACATTCTTTAATGTCGCAATTGCCAGGTAGCCCGGTATAAGATACAGGAGTCCTGACAATTTAGATACTAAACTACCTTCATTTTCTCTGTTAACGCTTGCTGAACTGGAAGCGTTTACGAGCTTTTTTCTGACCGAATTTTTTACGTTCAACCATACGCGGATCGCGACGCATCAGGCCTTCAGCCTTCAATGCAGGACGCCTTGTAGGGTCAAGTTCGCACAGGATACGTGAAATGCCCAACCTTAATGCTTCAGCCTGACCTTTAACGCCACCGCCGTTGAGATTAGCTGTTACATCGAAAGTGCCTACTGTTGCAGAAATTTCAAATGCCTGCAGCACGGTATTCTGTAATATCGCGGTTGGAAAATATTCTTTATAATCACGACCGTTAACAAGTATTACACCGGTACCTTCTTTGATGTAAACCCTTGCAACAGCACATTTGCGCCTGCCGATGGCATTCGTAGTCTCCATATTGCTTATTTAATTTCGTTAATGTTAATCTTTTTAGGTTGCTGAGCTTCGTGAGTGTGTTCTGCACCGGCAAAAACACGCAGGTTGCGGAATAACTCAGCGCCGAGGCGGTTTTTAGGAAGCATGCCACGAATGGCTTCTTCAACCACGTAGGTAGGTTTTTTACGCAGCATTACCCTGGGGGTGTTCAGTTTCTGTCCACCCGGGTGTCCTGAATAATGAACATACACCTTGTCATTCATCTTTTTTCCGGTAAGACGAATTTTATCCGCATTGATAATGATGACGTTGTCACCACAATCGAGATGAGGCGTAAAGTTGGTTTTAGTTTTACCACGCAGAATCCTTGCAACCTGAGTCGCCATACGGCCCAGAATTTCGTTTTCGGCATCTACCAGAACCCATTCTTTGGTAATTTCAGCGGGTTTAGGCGTAATCGTTTTGTAACTTAATGTATTCATCTTCCTGTGTAATATGCTGTTAATCAAAAATTCCCTCTTTGGTATTAAAAGGGGTGCAAAGGTATTATTATAATTCGAAATTCCAAAGACTTATTCACAATATTTTGTTGAATACTTTTTCGCCTTTGTAAATATCCGTTCTGTGTATCCGAATTGGAGTGCAAAAGTAGGCAAAATACTCATTGAGAAGTCAATGACAATCGGGTTACAACTAAACAAAAATGATTTCACCGAAATTTTGTAGGTTTGCATCTTCAAAAAGAATAGGGAATGTCAATTATAACTCAGAATATCACAAAACTCTACGGCACCCAGGTAGTACTGGATAATGTAAATATCACTATTGGCAAAGGCGAAGTGGTTGGTTTGTTAGGTCCGAATGGTGCCGGGAAATCGACACTGATGAAAATACTTACCGGGTATATACCTCCTACTTCGGGCGAAGCGTTCGTTTATGGGCATGATGTTCTGATGGAAACGGAAGAAGTTAAAAAAATTGTGGGTTACCTGCCTGAACACAATCCGCTCTACCTGGATATGTATATTAAGGAGTACCTGGAATTTATTGCCGGCATACATAAATTAGGGAAAGCATCCGCTGGGCGGATAAAAGAAATAATTGAAACAACCGGGTTAGGTCCGGAACAGAATAAGAAAATCGGCACCCTGTCGAAAGGCTACAGGCAGCGTGTGGGACTTGCCCAGGCACTGATACATAATCCCGAAGTACTTATACTCGATGAGCCTACTTCAGGTTTGGACCCGAACCAGTTGCTCGAAATCAGGGATTTGATAAAAGGCATTGGCAAGCAAAAAACGGTGATTCTTTCGACGCATATTATGCAGGAAGTAGAAGCCGTATGCAGCCGCGTTATTATTATTGATGCCGGAAAAATTGTTGCCGATGCTGCCACTGCGGAATTATCCGAAATCCGGTCGCACGATATCGTTACTGTTGAATTTGCAACTCCTGTAGCTGAAAAACTTTTAATGTCGATACCCGGAATAGCCCGGGCCCTAAAAACATCCGAACTGACATGGAAACTGGAAGCCAAACCAGGCGAAGATATCCGGCCGCGAATCAATAAATTTGCTTTCGAAAACAATCTTTCCCTGCTTTCGCTGCATCGCGAAGAGCATAAGCTGGAGCAGGTGTTTCATGAACTTACCGGGAGGAAAGAAGCATAGGTAAACTCTTAGAGGCTGTTTATTATTGTTTTTTAAAGATTCTGAAGGGGCGAAGGGCGACAAGGTGAGGGGCGACAAGGTGAGGGGCGAATGACGGAAATATCCTATGAATTGTAGTAATCAATCGAGGATTCTTCTGTCTTCGGACATCCGTCTTCCGACCTAAACCCTTTTGGAGTGCAGATTTGACGAATTTAGATAGCGTCTGAGAATAAAACTATTTTGAATATTTCATTCATCTATCCTTGAGGTAAGTTTCTGTACAAGCTTGAATTTCTGAAAGAACTCTTTTGCTATCACCCTGAGAACGGTATAAACAGGAATTGCCAGCAACATTCCGAATAAGCCTGCCAGGCTTCCCCCCATAATGATCACGAAAAATATTTCGAGAGGATGTGCCTTGACACTTTTTGAGTAAATCATGGGCACCAGGATATTGTTATCGATAAAATTAGCAACCACCAACACTCCGCCAAGTTTTAACAAAACCGAAAACAACTCATCATACGCTGCCGAAGCTAGAGTTCCGGTAACACCAAGTGTAATTGCAATTGCTGCGCCAATCAAAGGCCCCAGGTAAGGAATAATATTCATTACGCCTCCGAAAAACCCAATAAGAAGGGCATTCTCGACACCTAAAATCCACAACCCAAGTGCAATAAGCGACATTACGCAAAGTAATTCGAGCAAAACACCGACAAAATACCGCCTCAGCAGATTTTTAGAATCAGCGATTACTTTGATGGCTGCATCATGGTGTAATTCGGGAATGAAAAGCAAAAGACCGTTTTCGAACATATTTTCATCCTTTATAAAAAAAAACGCAATAAAGAGCACTGAAAACAAACCGACAAAAATCGTCCCTGCGGCACTGAATAACGTATTTACTATCGCTGTTACACTATCGAGATTGACAATAGATTTTGCCTTTAAGACAGTAAAATCGCGCAAGGTTTGCTCTGCAGGGATTACGCCAAATGAGTGTAATCCATCATCAAGCCATTGCAAGGAACTTTGCAGGTTTTCAGCCAGTCGGTTAACATCAATTTGCGAAATAGTTTTGGATTGCTGTACAATAAGGGGAACGAAAACAGCCAACAAACCAAAAAACACAAGCACAATCAGTAAAAGGGAGAGCATTGTACTCAAAGTATGCGGTATATGCCTTTTCCGGATGTGGATTCTGTCGAAAAACCGTACTATAGGATGCCCGATAAAAGATACCACGGCGGCTATCAATACCCAAACCAGTATAAACGAGAAGCGCCAGATAAAAAAACAAACCAAAAATATAACTAAGATATAACCTGCATATTTCAAAACCTGTTTCATAGAGATGTGATTTAGATAGTTCGCAAATTTAGGAAAAAACGTTAGAAGAAATCTAAAATCAGGAGCATCAAAAAGTTAATGTGTGGTTTTGGGGGAATGGCCTTTCTGTTCTCAAGAACCCTAACCTGGACAAGCCAGAACCGTTCGGCTGAGCTCACGCCGAAGCCAAAAAGGAACGCAAAACACATAACATTAGATTAACAATGAAAAAGTTAGGGGCTTGCAATACTTTTACATTTTGTGTTCTGTGTTTGATATTTTTAATTCTTTAACGAATAATATGCCAGAAAAAACATCAAATAAAGCATAACACGCTACATTCCAATCGCGTATGATTTGCTATTATTTAATGGATTGATTTTGCAATTTAATAAATGATTTAAATTTTCAGACAGAACTATCACTCTTTTTCGGTTTGGAAGAAGAACAAATAAAAAACACAGTTATCCATTAAAATCAGGATAACTGTGTAAAGACAATCAATATTTCAGAAAAGAGTCAGGTGTCTGATAGTCTCTCCCTCAATAAAAGTTATTATTCTGCCCCTCATGCGAGTGGCATCCGACATTTAGAATCTTTTTTTCTTTCCCGGCTTTCCGGCTTGTTCCTTATACCAGGGTTCTCCGCCTGAAGGCCTGCTGCTTCCACCTCTGTCCGAATCCGGACGGGTTGCCGAGCGGCTTGAATCACTTCTGCGATCTCCGCCACTTTTATAGGCTGGCCTGTCACTTGATCCACCATAGCTTTTCTTATAACCGCCGCCGCCTGAGCCGCCACGTTCACCTCCGCCATATCCGCCACGATCTCCGCCTCCGCTGCGTCCACCTCTGTAACCTCCACGATCACCACCTCTGTCACCTCCACGATCTCCGCCTCTTCCTCCTCCATGTGATGAACGACCTGATCGTTCCGACGAAGACTGATCTTCTGCAACATCCACTTTAATTGGCCTTTCGTTCATAGTCTGGTCTTTAAAAGACGCCATAAACAAAGGCAGATATTTGGTATCGACTTCTATAAAAGTAAAAGTATCACCCAACTCCACCCTGCCAACTTTTAAATCACGGCTATTGGTAAATTCGTTGACCATACCGAGAAGTTTTGGAACTGTCAATCCGTCTTTACGGCCAATGCTCATGAAAAGCCTGGTGAATGAACCACTCTCTGAACGATCACCACGCTCACGCGATTCGTCAACATTCAGGTCTTTGGCATCACGGTAATATTCGAGGAAACTATTGAATTCAATTGAAACAAAGCGCTTGATAATTTCTTCTTTGCTCATCGCGTCCAGTTTCTTGTAAATGACAGGAAGGAAATCATTGATCTCATCTTCTATTACATTTACATTTTCCATACGGTCGATCAGGTGGTATAGCTGTTTTTCACAAACCTGGCGTCCTAAAGGAATTTTACCTGCACTGAAAGGCTTGCCAATCTGCCTTTCGAGCATCTTGATACGGCCTTTTTCCTTCATATTGATGATGGAAATACTTACTCCATCTTTACCTGCACGGCCTGTACGACCACTCCGGTGAATGTAGTTATCAGAATCGTCTGGCAACTGGTAGTTGATAACATGAGTAAGGTCGCTGACATCAATTCCTCGTGCTGCTACATCGGTGGCAACAAGCATATTAAGGTGCTTTTCGCGGAATTTCTTCATTACATGATCACGCTGCGATTGCGATAAATCGCCATGCAGTGCATCCGCATCGTAACCGTCGCGAATAAGTGAATCAGCAATTTCCTGTGTTTCCTGGCGTGTACGGCAAAAAATGATGGCATACATCTCGGGATGAAAATCGGCAACACGCTTCAGAACCGTGTAACGATCCCTGGCGTGGGTAAGGTAGTACATGTGTTTTACATTCGTAGCGCCAATGTTGCGCTGACCCATACTTAATGTTTCAGGGTTCTTCATATACCGCCGGGCAATTTTTTCAACATCCGACGGCATGGTAGCCGAGAAAAGGAATGTGTGGCGGTCTTTGGGAGTACTTTCAATAATTGATTGAACATCTTCCTCAAAACCCATATCGAGCATTTCGTCAGCTTCGTCGAGAACGAGGAAACGTACTTCCGACAGGTCAGCGTATTTACGCATGATCATGTCGAGCATACGACCCGGGGTGGCTGCGATAATCTGCGTGCCGGCTCTCAGCTGTTTTGCCTGTGCCTCAATACTTGCACCGCCGTAGACGGCTGTAACTTTAATATTAGGCATATATTTTGAGTAAGAATTCAGGTCGCTTGCTATCTGCATACACAATTCGCGTGTAGGGCTCAGAATGAGGGCCTGTGTTTTTTTGTTGTCAGGATCGATAAGCTGAAGCAGTGGTAGTCCAAAAGCTGCGGTTTTTCCTGTTCCTGTTTGTGCCAGGGCAACAATGTCGGTGTTGTTTTCAATTATTCGCGGGATAACGGCCTCCTGCACGGGCATAGGGGTTTCGAACCCCAGTTCTTTGATTGCTTTCAGGATGTTTTCCTGAAGGCCCAATTGGTCAAATGTATTCATTAAAAGATTTAAGATTTAGCCGGCAAAGGTACTCTTAAATAACGATCAAATTACATGAAGTAGTTAATAATGTGGAGTTTATTGATTTTTAGTGTTGAGAATTTCAATATCAGTATCCAATTTAACAGGATAATGATTAGTGACGAAGTTTACATTTCCACATATATAGGCAGATTCTTCATGAATAGGCTGGAAATCATAATAAATTTGGAGTATAATCGGTAAATATTATAATAATTTAGGATTAGGCACCCGGAAAGATACTATTTGTATAATTTGCCTTGACAATGTTTTATTTCGATCAAAAAGATAGTAGTATTATATTTTCCAATGTTATTCAGTTATTGTTTTCAGAAAAGAAGGAAATAAATTTATCGGAATTTATACCCTCCCCAGCCCTCCCTAGAAAATAGGGAGGGAGCAGTTCGCGACAAAGATCCAGACCTTTAAAATAAGTAAAGCTTTGTAAGTAAGTCCTCCCCCTTTTTTCAGGGGGGAGACAGAGGGGGTACAAATGAAATAAGGCAATAACTTAATTGGAACTTCAAATAAATACATAACTAA
>CAIXAQ010000368.1 GCA_903917425.1 uncultured Bacteroidales bacterium | reverse complement strand
ACTAAACAGGAATGAGAATTTTAACCAGGTATTTTCTTTCAGCCATTTTTATTCTAACGGGATATTTTGCTCATTGTCAAAATTTCTATGAAAGCTATTTACCTCATTTACATAATGATACTTTAAATAAAGGTACAATAAGCGGTTATTTATACAACAACAATTTTATTAAAAACAATGAATATTTCGGGCCTTACACCGAAGGAATCACATACATTGGATCCATACTTCAACCCGAAGTTTCGTGGGCTCTCAGCGATAAATTCAGCCTGACTGCCGGATGGTATTTAAGGTACTATTACGGGCAGGAAAGTTTTGACCAATCATTGCCTGTAATCAGGGTACGGTATTTGTTTAAGCCCGGAGCACAGCTCATTATAGGTCAATTAGACGGACAACTCCAGCATGGATTTATCGAACCTATCTACAATACAGACAATTATTTTATTAAAAATCCGGAAAATGGTTTTCAACTTGTAATAGACCGGAAAAAGCTTCATGCTGATATGTACCTGGACTGGGAAAAATTCCTGCTTCCTGGCGAAACTCACCAGGAAGTGATAACAGGCGGTTTGCTTGCCTCGTATTATTTGAATGAACTGAATAACAACAGCGGATTAAGTGCTCATTTTCAAAGCATTATACATCATTTTGGCGGGCAGGTTGATAATTCGGATAACCCGTTACAATCGCGCGTTAATATGGCGGCAGGACTGAAATATTCATTTTTACCTGAACTCAAGCTAATAGACAGACTCACCATTTCCTCGTTTTATATACAGGCACTCGAGCTATCGCAAACCAATACCATTCCTTATGAAACAGGCTTTGGGCTTCAAAATTCCATAACACTCGAAAACAAATGGGCGAAACTGAGCAGCGGCTGGTTTCACGGGGAGTATTTCTTCGCTCCTTTGGGCGACCACCTTTTTCAATCTGTTTCTGAATTAAACAATTGGTATGCAGTCGATAAGAGAGATTTGATCACATCAAAACTATTGCTAAGCCATGAAGTAATGAAAGGGGTAACTTTCTCATTCCGCTTCGAATCCTATTACGATTTACAGAGGAAGAGCAACGATTTCAGCTACGGATTGAATATTAGTGTTAATGCCGGCATTTTCGAAAAACAAACGAATTAAACAAACCATTTCCGAAAAACATGAGTTTGTAAAAAAATTGAACCGGTTGAAGCAGTTAAAACATATGACTGCAGACTCTTCACACTTCGGCTACGCCCGGTATCCGTAACTCATATCTCATAACTCATATCTCATAACTCATAACTCATAACTCCCCCGCATGACCTACCAGCAGACTTTAGATTATCTTTTTGAACAGTTGCCTATGTTTCACCGCATCGGCGCCGCTGCTTATAAAGCTGATCTGAGTAACACTGTAGCTCTATGCAGGATTCTCGGGAATCCCGAAAAGGAGTTCAGAAGCGTCCATATAGCGGGCACAAACGGGAAAGGTTCAACTTCGCACTTTTTGGCTTCCGTTTTGCAGGAAGCGGGATATAAAACCGGCCTGTTTACCTCACCACACCTGAAAGACTTCCGCGAACGCATCAGAATAAACGGCCAGAAGATCGGTAAAAAGGAAGTAACAACTTTTGTCAGCCTGTACAAATCTGATTTTGAGAGTATAAAGCCTTCCTTTTTTGAATGGACTTTTGCCTTGGCTTCCTGGTATTTCGCTAAAGAAAAAGTTGATATCGCTGTGATTGAAACCGGGATGGGTGGCCGTCTCGACTCAACCAACGTGGTAAAACCGATAATTACCGTAATCACCAATATCGGCCTTGACCATACCCAGTTTTTAGGTTCTTCACTGACGGAAATTGCAAAAGAAAAAGCCGGGATTATTAAAAAGAAAATTCCTGTCGTCATTGGTGAAACACAGCTTGAAACGACTCCTGTTTTCGATGAATTCAGTAAAATAAGCCAGTCAATGATATATTATGCCGATCAGCAGATAGCATTACAGAAAACCCGGTACACAGCGCATCATCCGCCTTTGCTTCAGGCTGAATTTCATTCCATTCAATCCCAAAGCACATACCGGACTTCCTCACCCCTATCGGGAAGGTACCAGGTAAAAAACCTGGCAACTGTTTTATGTACCATCGAAAGACTGCAATTTTCGGGCTTAGATATTCCTGTTGAAAGTATCATTTCAGGAATCAGAAAAGTGGTGAAAAATACGGGTCTGATGGGCCGGTGGCAAACCATTTCGCAGAACCCGCTCACAATTGCCGATATTGGTCATAACCCCGACGGAATCAGGGAAGTACTTGAGCAGATTGACATCACACCGCACCATAAACTGCATTTTGTGATAGGCGTGGTAAATGATAAGGATGTTCGCAGCATGTTAGGCAAACTGCCAAAAAATGCAACCTATTATTTCTGTAAAGCGGATATTCCGCGCGGACTGGATGCGAACGAACTCGCCGGAATTGCCCTGGAATTCTCGTTAAAGGGAAATATTTTTATAAATGTTAAAGAGGCACTCACAGAAGCTCAGCGAGTTGCAAACTTCGATGATTTGGTTCTGGTCGGCGGAAGTGCTTTTGTAGTTGCGGAAGTGGTTTGAAGAGTGAAAAGTGAAAAGTGAAAAGTGAAAAAGCTTATTAATATGTTTAAATATGCAATAATCGTGCTGGTGATCTTATCGCTTTCATCCTGCGATATATACGATACATTACGGCATGGAGGAATACCGCGGCAACGTGATTACAAACATTTTCCGCAGCGAACTGTCATGAATGAAAATCCTGTTTTCTATTTCAGGAAACCAGATAAGGATTATAAGCTTGGCCAATCGATTGGATTAACGGATCGTGACTTTAATTCAACCAATATTGTACTCGATAGTTTCGTGAATCTTCATAAAACAATTTCGTTTTTAATCATTCGCAACGACACAATCCTGTACGAAAAATATACGGATCAGCATTCAGATACATCCCTGGTTTCCTCATTTTCGATGGTAAAACCCATTGTTTCCACCCTTATTGGAATTGCTATTGACGAAGGAAAAATAAAGAGTATAAATGATCCTATTATTGACTATCTTCCTGAATACAGAGGAAAAGTTGGCTGGGATCTGATCACTATTAAAAACCTGTTGCATCATACATCAGGAATCAGGTTTACGGATGCCCAATTTAACCCGGCTTCTGACAATGCTGAATATTATTGGGGAAATAATTTACGAGAGAAATTGATGAACCTGACAATAGAATGTCCGCCGGATACGAAATTCCGGTATGGCAGCGTAAACACTTTATTGTTAGGACTTATTATTGAGAGAGTCACAGGTGGCACAATTTCGAAATACCTGGAAGAAAAAATATGGAAACCATTGGGCATGGAAGCACCTGCCACGTGGAGTTTAGACCGGGATGATGACAAGGCAATTGAAAAAGTATTTTGTTGTTTGCAGGCACGAACTATTGATTTTGCTAAATTCGGGCGACTGTACCTGAATAATGGGAATTGGAATGGGAAACAAATTGTTTCTAAAGAATGGGTCGAGTATTCTATTCATCCCGATCCAAGCGGAAACAACAAACACTTTTATAATAACAACTGGGGAATAGGGCCTCTTAAATACGGAAGTTACTTTGCAGTAGGGCTGTACAGTCAGTATTTGTATATCTTTCCAGAAAAAAATATTATAATTGTTCGTTTTGGAGAAATGGAAGCATCCTCTCATCCCAATTATTGGAGTAATACATTCATTCAAATAATCGACCAACTTTAATAAACAATTATTTTTCGACAAGTTACACAACAATCATTATGTAAAAAACGCCTCAGATGAAGAATGAAAATCAACAGGATATCTCTTTATCCGCAATTAAACTCTTCTGCCCTTTTGCCGGGAATTATTTTCGGAAGAAATCAACCAATCAATTTAACCTAACACACTCAAAATGAATACATATTCCATCATAGGGGCAAACATTGTAATATTTGCTTTGCTTTCGTACAGTTTATCCATACTTACTGAACAACGCAAAAAACGGGTAACTCCGTTTGTGCTCCGATTCCTCACCATTGGTATTATACTCGATATTACAGCCACCGCATTTATGATCGTTGGTTCAACGCATTCCGCTTTTTCGCTTCATGGTATATTGGGATATTCATCGCTCACAGCGATGCTGATTGACACCATCCTTATCTGGAGGTTTTCCCATTCAAATACACCTGAAACCGTGGTTCCGGGAAAGTTGCATTTATATTCGCGCCTTGCTTACGCCTGGTGGGTAATTGCCTTCTTTACCGGCCTGATGCTGGTCGTTTTTCGTTAAGAAATAAAGTGTGCTCAGTTAGGAGATGAGAACTGAAATCCCTAACCTGGACAGGCCACAACTTAAAAAAAATCAAAAATACTTAACATTAAATTAAAAATGATAAAGTAGGGAGGCTTACAATACTTTTACATTTTGTGTTCTGTGTTTAATGTTTTTAATT
>CAIXAQ010000367.1 GCA_903917425.1 uncultured Bacteroidales bacterium | reverse complement strand
GAAATTCAAATACTTTGAAGTGTATCTCGGGGGCGAAAATCTCACCAACTTTACTCAGAAAGACCCGATCACCGAATACTGGAGGCCGTACCACACGCATTTCGACACATCCATGGTTTGGGGTCCCATTGTGGGGGCCACCGTATATGCCGGGTTTAGATACAGCATAAAATAGTACGTAACTAACGCATTAATAATTAAACACATTCAACAAAAACGATCAAAATTTGTTAACATTACAAACAGCACCATTATGAAACAGGCAATCTTCATTTTAACAATTTTTCTCGCATCCTTAGGGGCATTCAGCCAAACGAATGCGACAAACTTTACCTGTAACGATTGTACAGGTGTAAACCACGATCTTTTCAGTGAATTAGGCTCAGGCAAGGTAATTATTCTCTGCTGGGTTATGCCTTGTAGTACGTGCATTCCCGGTACGCTTACCACCTACAACGTAGTTCACAGTTTTGATGCTACCTACCCGGGCAGGGTGAAAATTTATATTGTGGATGACTTAGCCAATACAAGTTGTACATCGCTTACCGGCTGGTGCACTTCGAACGGGTTTCCAAATTCCACTAAATTTTCGAATGCAACTATTAAAATGTCCGACTATGGTGCATCCGGTATGCCAAAGGTTATTGTCGTCGGAAATTACACCCACAAGGTGTATTACAGCGCCGTTAATACGGTGAATGCTGTTTCTCTGGGTAACGCTATTAACCTGGCACTTAATGATTATAGTGTTGGATTGACAGAGCCTGTCAGCCCGGGAATTGGAAATATTAAGAGCTACCCGAACCCGGCTACCAACCAGGTTTCATTTTCCTTCTCGCTCGAAAAAACCAGTACAGTTTCCCTGACCATATATAACAGCCTAGCACAACAGGAAATAAAACCCGAAAAATATACTTTCGGCCCTGGTGAGCAAACCCTTTCTATCAATACATCAGGATTCAAAAATGGTATTTATTTTGCCCGTTTTCAAACCGATTCAGGAATTAAGACAGCTAAATTCGTGGTTTCGCGCTAATACCGTCCGACGCTTCACTCAATCTACCAAATACTCATAACCATGAAGGTATCTTTTCTGATTTTATCAGTAGTGCTGTTATATTCAAGTCAATTGTCTGCCCAGTGTTGTTCGGGAGGCTCGGGAAGCCCTATAGCCGGGGGGACTTCCCAGGCGGTTCTTCAAAAATCGCAGCTCGAACTGAATACCAACATTCAGTTTATCCAAAGCAACGTTTTTTATACCGGGAGCAATCGCGATGACGCAAATAAATATTTCGACCAATACCACAGCCTCTATCAATATTTCAGGGTAGCCTACGGTGTTACTCCCGAGTTGACCATGTCGGTTGAAGGAGGAAATTATTTTTACAAAGAGGAAGTAGGGCTTAATGCTGATCCTGAAAAAACATACAAATCAAGTGGCTTCGGCGATCTGATCATCTTCCCGCGTTATAAAATCCTGAATTACTGCACGGGAAAATCCACCAACGAAATTACAGTTGGGTTAGGTTTTAAAATCCCGGTAGGATCTTACAACGATTCCACAGGAAGAATTGAACCTTTTTCGGGAGACACCTATTATATTACCAACCCTCAATCTGTACAGATGTCGTCGGGATCGCAGGATCTGATCTTTTATGCCCTTATGCACCGCGGGTTTACCAAACAGAAATTCAGGGTTTTTGCCAATATGTTGTATGTGAAAAAAGGCTGGAATCCCTTAGGCGCTAAGCTGGGTGATTTTGCCAGCGTTGGGTTATTTGCCGGGAAAACATTCTTTAAGAGCCTGGGCACCACGCTGCAGCTTCGCTACGAATGGGTTGATAAAATGAAACTGAACCAGGACATTCTTTTATATGATTATCCAAGCTACGACCCCGAAGCAACAGGTTACAAAAAGGTGTTTCTCAGCCCCCAGATGAGTTACTCCATTAAAAACGTAAGCTTTTATGGATTACTCGACATTCCTGTTTATCAGAATTTAACCAAAACACAGGTCGGTTCGCAATACCAGTTTACGGTAGGACTCACCTATAAATTAATGACTTCGAGCAACAAAGTAAAAGCAGGTGACTACTATTGCCCTATGCATCCCGAAGTTAAATCGGTTGTACCGGCTAAATGCCATAAATGCGGCATGGACCTGGTAAAGGGAAAAAATAAGTAACCATTCACCCCCTCAATTCACCATTTCAATCCTTTGTATCTGCTGAAAATGTACCCTTCTTTTAATTAAAAACCGGGCAACCTTTAATGTAAGATTGTCCGGTGCATTGTAATTAATGCAAGGCCATTGTAATAGATGTAAACGCCATTGTAGGTAATGTTAATGCCTCTACTATAGATGTAAACGCCATTGTAAGCGATCTAAATGGGGTTGTGAGTGATGTAAAGGGGGTTGTGAGTGATGTAAAGTGCATTGTAAGCGATGTAAAGGGGGTTGATCACAAAAGTATTTCAGAAAAACCTTATGTCGGCCCGGTCGCGATACGCACACACCTGGTCATTATTTAATTGCAAGTCAGAGTGCGACTTAAAGTCGCGCCCTGACTAATTCCAAACGTGCCCGCTGGCATCTATTTCCAGTCGGTGCCGATACAAACAATAATCTGAGTATCATTGTAGATGCAGTAATCATAAAAAATGAGCAGAAAATAGAAATTCCAAGTAGGTTAACATTGGCACGGTTTGAAAATCTGCGCCAGCGGGGGCCTATTGATGCTGAAGCAGCCAATTCAACAACTTCCACACATCATTTTTTATACCGGCAAACAAAGCAATCGCCTAAGCGGAATTCATCGCCGTTTTTGTAGAGTTTTGTGCCAAACTGGCTCATAGAGTCGGGGAATGTTTCCATCCAGCCATCCCTGATAATATAAAAAGTATCGCGTTTCATCACTTCAAAGGCCATTTCACGATTTCTTACACTCGCCAGGTCGTTAGGTGTGGCAATGATATTATCCGGATTTGTGACCGAATTGATATACGAATTCCAGTAATCGCCTATAATTCCGATCTTTCCCAGGCTTTCAAACTCCCGCATATATTCAACCCGGGGAATAAGCGATTTGGGCCAGATGTATTTCATATGGAGCAAACCTCCTGCGCCGGCCATTAATACTGTCAGCATCAGTAACAACCGTAAGGTTTTCTTGATTTTCGACTCAGCTAAATATTCAAAAGCAAAAAGAAAAGCCATCCAGAATACGATATAATGTCCTGTAAAATAACGTCTTGGCACGCCATTCATAAACGACCATTTCGAAACCATGATGACAAGAAAGATCAGAACAATGTCGGATACAAAAAACAGGAACCATTTTTTTTGATTTTCACCGAAGCGGATATCAGCCCGAAACAGAAACAGTATTCCGGTTAAAAGAATTGCCAGGTACAGGTGCGCACTGGTAAAAGGCTCGTTTGACCGGAATAAAAGCAACTCCAGCATCGAATTTCCGAATAGCTTTAACGATTCGAAAATGGTGCTGAAATCATTGAAGTTAATGTATAAAGGGGAATTATCGGCGTTATATTTTGCATATACGATGAATGCACTTCCCAGAATTATCCCTGCAATAAAGTAGTAAATTCCGGGCTTCCATTTGAAGGGGTTATTCAATACGCTGTTTTTCGAACCAACTCCAAAATACACTTGAATCAAAAGCAGCAGGAAAATGGAAACAACAGCAAGATCCGAAACCCAGACTGATAAAACAAACAGTAAGGTAATCGATACTAAAAGCAGGTGCAGCTTCACAAGGCAGTCGGTAAATCTGCCTGTTTGAATCTTTTGAATCATGAAAATGCTGATAGCCAGTAAGCTGTATTCAAGTCCGATATTTCCACGCAGGAAGTCAACAAGCCTGAAAGGAGGGAAAAACCACACCACAGCCAATAAAACCTGGCTGTATTTCGATTTGAACATGCCTGCAAAAGCAAAATATCCGGCAATGAGTATCAAATAATGTGTCAGCGATTCGGATGTGAGAGGCGAAATGCCAAAGCCTCTGTAAAACACTTGTCCGATTAATGGGATTAACGAACCATACCTATCCTGCCCCCAGAAATACAAATCGTGAGGCAGATGAAAATTATGGATCATAAGTATCTGAATGGCATCATCGGAACTTAAAAGTGGATAGAAATTGGAGCTATAGCAGAAAAAGGATAATAGGATAATAGCGGAAACAGCCAGAAAGTGCGTCAATTGTTTCATGTGCTATTATTTATTTTTACGGGTCACATGGAACTCGCCATGTAGAATATCATTGCTCTCTGTGTCATGATTATTGACATGGCTCGTTTCATCTGAATCTTTAGTTTCGGTACTTCAAATTACTTGTTTTCGCGGGAATAAAGCAAATCGTTTTGAAAATTTAGCCTCGTTTTCCCGGGAGGAGATAAATAGAGTAAAGCTGACATGTCGAAAAAAAAACCGCGGAGATGGACGATAAACACTCATCTCCGCGGTTGTATGTAATTAATAAGCAAGCTCAATACCAATAATATAGCTAATTTTTAATCTTCCAGAATGGCTTTAACGCCTGGTAACACTTTGCCTTCGATTGATTCGAGCATAGCACCCCCTCCTGTTGAAACATAACTCACTTTGTCGGCAAGTTTAAATTTATTAACGGCAGCCACCGAATCGCCTCCGCCTACCAGCGAAAACGCGCCATTGGAAGTTGCCCTGACAATAGCAAGTGCCACTTCTTTGGTACCTTTCTGGAAATTACACATTTCGAATACGCCCATCGGACCATTCCACAGAATCGTTTTCGAGTTCTCAAGTATTTCACTGAATTCCTTGATACTGTCAGGACCGATATCCAGGCCAAGCCAACCATCAGGAATTTCATCCGACTTGCATACCTGTCGTTGGGCATCATCGGCAAAAGCAATGGCTGCAACGGTATCGCTCGGAATCAGAATATTAACACCCAGTTTTTCGGCACCATCCATAATGTTGCGGGCAAGTTCCAGGTACTCGGGTTCAACCAGCGAACCACCGATTTTACCGCCTCTTGCCTTGATAAATGTAAACATCATACCACCGCCAATGATCAGGTTATCAACCTTGCTGAGCAGGTTATTGATGATCTCGATCTTACTCGAAACCTTCGCCCCGCCCAATACGGCTGTAAAAGGGTGCTGAGCTTCGTGCAATACTTTGGTAATGTTGCTTACCTCGTTATTCATCAGGTACCCGAACATTTTATCGTTGGGGAAATAAGCGGCTACAAGCGCTGTTGATGCATGAGCGCGGTGGGCGGTGCCATAGGCGTCATTTACATAGCAGTCGGCGTAGCTGGCAAGTTTTTTGGTGAATTCTTTCTGGGCAGCCTTAACACGAACTTTTGCAGCGGCTTTTTCCTCGTCGGTAGCCGTTTCGGGCAAACGAGTTTTGCCTTCTTCTTCTTCGTAGTAACGAAGATTTTCGAGGAGCAGCACTTCGCCTGGTTTCAGGGTAGCCGAAAGGTCAACAGCGGATGGTCCCATGCAATCGTCGGCAAATTTTACAGTAGTGTGCAGTTCCTGCTCGAGGTAAGGCAGCAGGTGGCGAAGCGAAAGTTTAGGTTCGCCAATTTTTTTAGGTCTGCCAAGGTGCGAGCATAGAATGGTAGAACCACCACCGGCTAAAATTTTACGTATGGTAGGCAAAGCGGCATCAATTCTTGTGGCGTCGGTAATCTTCTGCGCATCGTCGAGCGGCACGTTAAAATCAACCCGGATAAGAGCCCTTTTTCCTGTAAAATCGTAATTATCAATGTTTTTCATATAGTATGAGTTTGAAATTTCGTTCTGCGAAAGTACTCAATTAATTTACAAATGTAAAATTTATAGATATTGCGATTTATCAAAATCGGAAATCGAAAATCCGAAATCGCGCGGTCGCCCCATCGCCTGGTCGCAAAAATCACTCAGTGATTTTTATGTATTCCATAAATCATATTCCGTACCATGCTGCGAGGCGAAAACCGGGGTGTAAATGCGCTGAGTTTATTCATAAATCCCGGTATTATAATGGCTTTCCCCTTCATCATGGCTTTATAACCTGCTTTGGCTACTTCGGGTGATGTGGCCGCAGGAAGAATGCGGTGAAGCAGCGATTTGCCAAGACCAGCGGAAGCGGCGAAGCCTGTATCCGTGGGGCCGGGACAGAGTGTGGTAACCGTAACGCCGGTTCCTTTCAGTTCACGGGTGAGTGCTTCGGAAAATGATAAAACGTAAGCTTTACTTGCGTAGTAAACAGCCATTCCAGGTCCAGGCATAAAAGCTGCAGTAGAAGCAACATTCATAATCCTGCCTTGCCCGGCTGAGAGCATTCCCCGAACGAAAAAATGCGAAAGCCGGGTCAGCGTGCTGATATTCAGGCGGATCATCTCCATATTTTTCTCCAGGTCGGCTTTGGCAAAGTCGCCGAAATCGCCAAACCCTGCATTATTGATTAGCGTATCAACCTGAAGATTTTTTGAAGTAATTTCTGAAATAAGTTTTGTCACTCCTGCTTCTTCCGAAAGGTCAACAGCGATTGTGATGACCTCAGTTTTATTCTTTTTGCGGATATCCGAAGCCAATTGATCCAGTTTATCGCCCGAGCGTGCTGCCAATACCAGGTTTTTACCATCGGCCGCCACAAGTTCGGCCAGGTTGTAACCTATGCCTCCGGATGCACCGGTTATGAGTGTATACGTTTTTAAATTCGTCATTTTTAGGAAATATTGTTTAATATTGATCTTGATTCATTAAACATAACTTAAGGTGAATTGTTCGGGTTATTTTGTTAATAGTTTATAAATCAGGGCGCACCAAACAACTGTTTATAACTTTTTAATAATCTCTGTAAAGGCTCTGTGTGAAAAGCAGTTTCTGTATGTTATTTTGTAACCGAAAGTCGGGGTAAGGTTTTTGATAAAATTGCTAAAACCCCGTCAAACCCTGGAAACAATTGATCAATCTTAAACTTTATTCCTATGCCGGCAAAGACTGCATTGAAAACGGTAAAGAAGCAAAAAAAGATATTCGTTCTCGACACCAGCGTGATTCTTTACAATCATAACGCTATCAATAGCTTCGACGATAATGACGTGGCTATCCCGATTACTGTACTTGAAGAATTAGACAACTTTAAAAAAGGGAACGACAATATAAATTTCGAAGCAAGGGAGTTTATCCGCATCATCGACCGACTTTCGGAAAAACGGGTGCTTACCAAATGGCTGACTTTACCCAAGTCGAAGGGGGGAAAATTTAAGGTGATTATGAATGAGCAAAGCGAACCTGATGCCCGTGTCATTTTCGGTGAAAACAAACCCGATCACCGCATCCTGAACGCAGCACTTGCCATTGCTAAAGAAAATCCTGATTGCAAAATAACACTTGTTTCGAAGGATGTTAACCTCCGCCTGAAAGCCAAATCGCTTAATATACAGGCTGAAGATTTCCTTACCGGGAAGGTAAAGGATCCCGAAGGCCTCTATACAGGGAAAACCGTTATAGAAGGCTTGTCGTCGAAAGTAATCGATGCAATCTATCAAAACGGGCACTGCGAACTGGGTGATATAGGGGTTCAAAACGCTGTGCCCAACCATTTTTACATCCTTAAAAACACGAAAAACTCAGCTTTGGCATTTTATAATGCCAGCACGAAGCGGATAGAGCGACTGGATAAACGCCCTGCATACCATATTATGCCACGTAATGCTGAACAGGTTTTTGCCCTGCACGCCATAATGAACCCTGATATTAAGCTGGTTACATTACAAGGAGTGGCAGGTACAGGTAAAACATTGCTTGCTCTGGCCGGTGCCATGGAACAACGACGCGATTTCAAACAGATTTACCTTGCCAGGCCGATCGTTCCGCTGAGTAATAAAGAAATTGGTTTTTTGCCTGGAGATGTGAAAGATAAAATAGGTCCCTATATGGAACCTTTATACGATAACCTGAAATTTATACAGAACCAGTTTGGAGAAAAAGATAAGGAAGCCAGGGTAATAAGCGAATCGTTGCAAAACGAAAAATTAGTAGTTACTCCACTGGCATATATACGGGGAAGGAGCATCAGCAATGTGTTTTTTATTGTCGACGAAGCCCAGAATCTCACCCCTCACGAAGTGAAAACCATTATAACCCGGGCAGGGGAGAATACCAAAATTGTATTTACCGGCGATATTTTTCAGATTGACACACCTTACCTTGATTCGCAGAGCAACGGGCTTTCGTACCTGATTGACAAGGTGAAGTCGCACCCGATGTATGCCCATGTGAGGCTCGAAAAAGGCGAACGATCCGAACTTGCCAACCTGGCGAACGATTTGTTATAAATCAGCGGAATATTTGTAATGGCTTGGACACTGTCTAAATTTGCCAAATTTCTATTCCTATAAAGTTAACGACGGAAGTCCGAAGACAGAAGTCCAAGAACCTTCAATTGAGGACCACTATTCGTAGGAAATTCCAGGCATTCGCCCCTCTCCTTATCGCCCTTCGCCCCTTCAGAATCTATAAGAATACAATTTTCAAAAGACCTTTAGCCTTTAATTGCCCCTGGCGGATTGTCTTCCTCCGGCAATTTACTTCTCATTCCTTACCGCAGTGAGTATGGTCTGCCCGACAGCCATCAGCGTTGGTTTGCTGATTCCGGCCATATTATCGCTGATGGTATGCCAGTTTTTGTAAAATCCGGACGCGGTGGATTGGTCGTGCTGAATAATGTCAATAGTTGGGATCTTCCGTATCTGGTTGATATACACGTGGTCGTCGGTTATACCGCCGGTACGTTCGGTCGAAAAATAATCGCTGTAACCGATTGAAGCTCCAATGTTCCAAACTTTTTGGGCAACATCAGGTGCATAATACATGGTAGTCGCTTCCATGGTAAAAATGGCATTCTCGGCACCAACCATATCCAGCAAAATACCGTAACGCGCTGTATATCCGGCTACATGTGGATTTCTCGACCAATACTGTGAACCCAAAGCCCAATCGTCGGAACCGGTGTACCCGGCATTCTGCGGTGCGCCGTAATCCTCGCCGTCAACCAACAGGATATCGACACCTATCGCTGCAGGCTGAATCCTGAGTTGACGGGCAATCTCCAGCAATATACCAACCCCGCTGGCACCATCATTTGCTCCGTCAATGGGTTTGTGATGCATGGCGGTATCAGGATCGTTGTCGGCAAAAGGGCGCGAATCCCAATGAGAACAAAGTAATACACGGGTAGTGCTTTTGGGATTGAATGATGCAACAATATTTTTACAGTTCAAAACTGTACCGTCGAAGGCTTTGGCCGTAAATGACTGGACAACAACCTGTTTTGTGTATTTTTTTAATGTTGTTTCAAGCCACGAGGCACATTTTCCCTGGGCTTTGCTGTTAGGCACCCGTGGCCCGAATTTCACCTGTTCATTAACGAAATGATAGGCTGTATCCGAATTGAATTCAGCAATTTTAAAAGTTTCGGCTGATTTTTCGGTGTTGGATTCACCGCCGGACGGTACGTTTTTTTGTTTGCACGAAAAAACTACGGCAAGGGCCAAAATGGTGCTGAGAACTAAGAAATATCGCATAATTTAATTTTTTGTCGTGGCGAAAAGATAACAAAGTGATTTAAAAATGGTTTACAGGAAATCGGCCTTATGCCCGAACGATCCGGTGAAAACCGATTCGCTTGCTGAACGGCGGTTACGTGGACTTGTTTCGAGGTTTAGCAGGTTTGGATGCAATATTCCGGCTTCGCCGCGATAACCCAAAGTGATTGCAACTACCACTTTATAGTCGGCCGGGATTCCAAGTAAGCGGGTTGCTTCTGCCACATCGAATCCACCCATCTGGTGCGTATAAATGCCCTCAGCCATGGCTTGCAGGCTTAAAACGGCAACGGCCTGCCCTAAATCATAAGCAGCACTGTGGTTTAGTTCGCCTTTATGGTTTGTTGTTTTAGCCATAGCAAGAACCAATACCGGGGCATTTACAGCCCAAAGTTGGTTAAACTCAACTAAAGCAGATAAAATATTTGCGTAAACTTCGTCTCCTTTAAACCCGACCAGGAAATACCAGGGTTGTAAATTGTTCGAAGAAGCTGTCCAGCGGGCTGCTTCAAAAATGCGTTGAAGCTTTTCTTTTTCAACAGGTTTCGTATCGTAAGCACGTGGACTCCAGCGTGATGCGATAAGAGGATATACCGGGTAATCCAGGGATGCTTGTTTGATCAAATCAATATTTTCCATAATAATTCTCAAATCCGTGTATAAACATACAATATCGTATGTAATTCGTTTTAAAGTGCAAAATTACTATTTTTCTTCGGTTTAAATCATCCCGATTCTTTCCGGTTTTAGTTTACGCATATCTTTAAAAAGAGATATATGTGACTTATGATACAATCCGTTTACATCTGTTTTTATAGTTTAACCTACAAATATTATATGGTAAATTAAAAATGCAACTGAGTTGAATGGGTAATTAATTTACGATTGGGTGCAGTCGGAATAATTATTTGACACAAAACCAATCGAAATGTTATAACTTTGTACAGATTATTCGTAAACTCCCCCTACAGATGAAAAACAAATATCTTGACCTGATTGAGCAAACTTTCGACTTTCCCACGGAAGAGTTTAAAGTGGAAGACAGCGAACTGTTTTTTAATAACATACCGCTTATGGAGGTGATAAAGCAGTATGGTACGCCTTTGCGTGTAACCTTCCTTCCTAAGATCAGCAAGCAGATTCAAAAAACCAAACGTCTGTTTAATGTAGCTATTGCAAAGGCCGACTATAAAGGCTCGTATAATTTTTGTTATTGTACCAAAAGTTCCCATTTTTCATTTGTGCTCGAAGAAACCCTGAAAAATGATATTCATATCGAAACTTCATCGGCATTCGATATTCCTATAATTGAATCCTTATACGAATCGGGTAAATTAAAGAAAGACACTTACATCATCTGTAACGGATTCAAGCGACCACAGTATATTGAAAACATATGCAATCTTATTGAGGAAGGATTTGAAAATGTGATACCTATTCTGGATAATAAGTTTGAGCTCGACGAATACGACCGGAACATTACGCGTAAGATTAAAATAGGCATACGGATTGCATCGGAAGAAGAACCTAAGTTTGACTTTTATACCTCACGTTTGGGTATCCGGTATAACGATATCGTTTCGTACTACGAGGAAGAGATAAAGAACAACCCCAAGTTCGAGCTGAAGATGCTGCATTTTTTTATTAATACAGGCATCCGTGATTCAGCCTATTACTGGAACGAATTATCAAAATGCGTTCAGGTTTACTGCGAATTGAAAGCAGTTTGCCCTCAACTTACATCACTCAATATAGGCGGTGGTTTCCCGATAAAAAACTCGCTGAATTTTGATTTTGATTATTCCTATATGGCTGAAGAAATTGTCAGCCAGATAAAAGGAATCTGCCAGCGAAACCAGATTCCAGAACCCGATATTTTTACCGAATTCGGTTCGTTTACGGTTGGCGAAAGTGGTGCGATACTTTACAGCATTATCGACCAGAAACGACAGAACGACAGGGAGTTATGGAACATGATCGACAGCTCATTTATAACCACCCTGCCCGACACCTGGGCAATAAATCAGAAGTTTATACTGTTGGCCGTAAACCATTGGGACCAGGAATACGAAAGGGTTTTCCTGGGTGGCCTTACCTGCGACAGCGAGGATTATTATAACGCTGAAGCTCATACCAATGCCATATTCCTGCCTAAATTGAAGGATGATGAACCGCAATACATAGGGCTGTTTCATACCGGTGCCTACCAGGATTCTTTGTCAGGATACGGGGGCATTCAGCACTGCCTTATCCCTGCCCCGAAGCATATTTTAATCGATATTGACGAGGACGGGGAATATTTCACCAAACTGTTCGCAAAAGAGCAGAGTCACAAATCGATGCTGAAAATACTAGGGTATTAGTGCGAAATTTCCGGAAGAAGGCCATAGCTTTTGGTGGTTAATTATTTAACATAAGCGCATCAGGCTTTAAAATAGTGGAACCAAACAAAAGCCTGAAAACAAAACTTCTTAATGCGCTAAATCAGTGAAAACTAACGTTAGCATAGGATCTTTCTAACAAACGTTTTCTGCCATGTACTGAACTTTTCACTTCCTTTGTGCATCACATTTTCACAAAAAAATAAATGAAAAGACTTCTGCGCTACCCTTCCTCAATTGCTTGTGTATTGCTCTGCCTGTTGTTTTTGACCGCCTGTAAAAAAAATCGTGAAAACCAGGTAATTCAGGCGGAACATGTGCATGGGATTATTCCTCTTCCATTGATCGTTGATTTGGCCGGGGGCTACCTGAATGTTGATAAAAACATAGTTCTGGTCAACCATCCGCAGTTTCAGGCTGCTGTTTCTGTCGTCGAAAAAGCGATTTGCCAGGCTATAAATTCAGCTGTCATCAAAAATGATTTGCCGGCCGGCAATATCAATATTCAGTTCGTGTTCGATAACACTTTGGACACCAATGAATATAAAATTGAAATTACCGCTGACGGGATAAAAGCAAAATCAAAAAGTCCGGTTGGTGCTTATTATGCTTCGCAATCCATCAGGCAAATGATCTGGAATTCAACTTCCGGCCGGATATCAGAATCATTTCAACTACGCTGTATGACCATCAGGGATAAACCGTTCTTCAACTGGCGTGGGTTTCACCTGGATGTTTCGAGGCATTTTTTTTCGAAAGAGTATATTTTAAAAATTATCGACTGGCTGGCATATTACAAACTCAATAAACTGCAATTGCATTTAACTGACGACCAGGGTTGGCGCATTCAAATTGACCAGTTCCCTTTGCTTACCGAAATTGGTGCCTGGCGTACTTTTAATGAAATGGATTCCACTTGCATGGAATTGGCCAAAACGGATCTAAATTATACCATCGACAAACGGTTTATCAAAGAAGAGAATGGCAAGATATGGTACGGAGGTTTTTATACCAAACAAGATATTCGTGATATAGTAGCTTATGCTACAGCTCATTATGTGGATGTGATTCCCGAAATCGATATGCCGGGCCACATGTCGGCTGCCATAAGAGCTTATCCGCAACTCTCGTGCGTCGATTCAGCAGGTTGGGGAAACGAATTTTCGTTCCCTATATGCCCGTGCAACGAACAGGTCATGGATTTTTCATACAAGGTCTGGGACGAAATCATCGACCTGTTTCCCTCAAATGTGGTACACATTGGTTGCGACGAAGTTGAAAAAGGGACCTGGGCGGCTTCCCCTGAATGTCAGGCTTTTATGGTTCAAAATAATATGTCCGGCCTGAATGAAATTCAAAACTATTTTGTAAAAAAATTGCAGGCACATCTGGAATCGAAAGGCAAAACGGTTATAGCCTGGGATGATGTTATTGATGGCCGTGTGGACAACAAAATAATGATGATGTACTGGCGCGACTGGGTTAAAGATTCGCCCGAACGCTGCGCTGCAAATGGAAACAATATTATACTCACTCCCGCCACGCCTTTTTACCTTGCAAGTGCAACTGGCGATGAAGCCTTATTGAATTTATACAATTATAATCCGGCCGATTCGTATCCGGCTTCAGTGCTGACAAAAGTGCAGGGATTGCAAACCTGCCTTTGGACGGAAATCGTGCCTTCAGAACCCATGTTCGAAAAATACGTGTTCCCAAGGTTGCAGGCTCTTGCCGAAATAGGCTGGACTCCGGGAAGAAACTGGTATTCGTTCCAGGTTCGGATGAAACCACATTTTGAATATATGAATTCTGTTAAGGTTAATTACCAAAGACCGGGCTGGTTAAAGTAAAACAGAAGCTTTGATTTCTCTGATGAGGAAAAACCATTTCGGTGTGAAGGTTTTTTAAAATCAATTATTTCTCCATTCATGCAGGTATAAATTAGGTAGTTACAGGATAATTTTTTATTTTCAAATTCGGGTTTTAGTATATTTATTCAGGGTAACAAATGTTTTCCGGTATTGCGCATATTGAGGTTTTAAATGCGCATATTCCTACACTTTTTTTATGTTTGTTGACTAGTTTTGCATATAATCTGGCAAGACTTCAGTAAAAGTCACACTACCAAATATTCATTAATATTGCTAACATGTTTATAGGTGTTGATTTAGGAGGAACGAATATAAGGGCAGGGCTAATTGAGCAAGGAGTTTTGATTGTTGTAAAACAAGCCTTGTTGATAGGTGATAAAACGCTGCAACAGACTATCAGCCAGCTAATTTCAATTATCGCTTCTTTAATTACACCTGATGTTAAAGGCATTGGAGTTGGGGTTCCGTCGGTTGTGGATATTGAAAACGGAATAGTTTTCGATGTGGTAAACATTCCTTCCTGGAAAAGGGTGGAACTTAAAAAAATCCTGGGAGCAGAATTCAACTTACCCGTTACGATTAATAACGATGTTAATTGTTTCGCTTTGGGCGAGCATAGGTACGGGCAAGCTAAAGCATTTTCTTCGTTTGTAGCATTGGCAATAGGTACAGGTCTGGGCGCAGGTATCTTTATAAATAACACCCTTTACCCGGGAAATAATTGCGGAGCCGGCGAAATTGGTTCTCTTCCCTATCTCGATAAGAATTTCGAGTTTTATTCAAGCAGTGAATTCTTTGAATCCATGCATACAACAACGGCACTTAAAGCCCACGAAGCTGCTTTGAAAGGGGAAAATTATGCAAAGGAAATCTGGCAGGAATATGGACTTCACTTTGGAAACGTTATTAAAGCCGTTGTTTATACGTATGATCCTGAGGCTATTGTGATTGGAGGCTCCATATCAAAGGCTTACCCGTTTTTCGAAGATGCGATGAAAAAATCCCTCGCCGACTTCCAATTCCCGGAAACGATCAAAAGATTGAAAATACTGCAATCGAATACTGATAATATTGCCCTGCTAGGTGCTGCTGCTTTGGCTCAAAACGAGTAGCTTTGTTGATCATTGCATGTGTAAAATCAAAAAATCCGGAACACAAACCTTTCCTTCCACAAAACTTCGAACACTCAGTATATCCAATCAGAATATTTAAAAAAATTGCGACATGATTAAAAAAACGGTTCTTTTTATCGGATTGGCTTTAAGCATGTTGTGGCCTGTTCTTTCTTTTTCCCAAAAAGAGACTGATTTAGCGGGAAGAATAGCACTTAAAGAGGGTTGGTTTGTTCAAAATTCAGCTAAAATCAGGCTTACGGGTGATGAATTGTCGTCGGATGTAACGATGAAGGGAGACTGGTATAAAGCCTCAGTGCCTTCGACGGTGATGGGTGTACTTACTAAAAACGGGCTCTATAATGATATTTTTGTTGGCAACAATTATGAAAGCATCGACAAATTACAGTTTGATCATTCGTGGTGGTACGTCAGGCCGTTTGAAATACAGTCGGTTAAAAAAAACCAGCATATCACACTTCATTTCGAAGGAATAAATTACTATGCCAATATATGGCTCAACGGCAAACTATTGGCTTCGCGCGACAGTGTTTTCGGAACATTCCGCAGGTTCGGATTTGATGTCACAAATTTGGTTAAACCAAATGGAAACGTGTTGGCTGTTGAAATTTTCAGGGCACAACCCGGCGATTTTAACCTGGGTTTTGTGGATTGGAATCCTAGGCCGGTTGATGAAAACATGGGCATCTGGCGCGAAGTATATCTAAAATTAACCGGAGAAGTAGAACTTGCTAATTCCTATGTAGAATCAAAAGTCAATACCAAAACACTCGACGAGGCCGATCTGACCATCAAAACCAACCTCCGGAATAATTCGGCAAAGCCGGTTGATGGTTTTTTAACAGGTAAAATCGCGAAAATAGAATTCCGCTACCCGGTTGCCATCCGTTCCGGCGAAACAGTAAATTTGGCATTAACAAAAGAACAAATACCCGCTCTCCACCTTAAAAATCCCAGGCTTTGGTGGTGCAATAACCTTGGATCGCCCGAATTGTACCATCTCGACCTGAGATTCGAAACAGGAAACACTATTTCCGATGCCGATAAAATTACATTTGGGATACGGGAAATAGAGTGTTACACCAATCCCGCGGGGCACAAAGGATATAAACTTAACGGCAAGGAAGTGCTGATAAAAGGTGGAGGCTGGACGGATGATATTTTTCTGCGCGATAGCCTTGAAAGCCTCGAAACGCAGGTTCAATATGTTAAACACATGAACCTGAATACGATACGATTCGAAAGCATTTGGGGTAACTCACGTGATATTTATAGTTTATGCGATAAATATGGAATACTTGCCATGGTGGGGTGGAGTTGCCAATGGGAATGGGACGAATACCTGGGAAAGCCTTGCGATGATTTCGGAGGAATTCAAACCGAGCAGGAAATGACACTGGCAATCAATTCGTTCCGCGACCAGGTTCTATGGTTACGCAACCACCCAAGTATTTTTGTATGGATGGTCGGCAGCGATAAATGTCCAAAACCTGAACTCGAACTACGGTATATCGAACTTTTTAAAAGCCTTGATAACAGGCCTTATCTTGCTACTGCCGGCACCCGGATAAGCACGGTGAGTGGTCCTTGCGGGGTAAAAATGAACGGCCCGTACGAATATGTTGCGCCTGATTATTGGTATATCGATACAATTCTTGGCGGTGCGTTTGGTTTTAATACCGAAACCGGCCCGGGACCACAGGTTCCGGTACTCGAATCATTAAAAAAAATGTTGCCTGCCGATAAACTCTGGCCAATTAACGGGGACTGGAATTACCATTGCACGCATTCGAAACAGGCCTTAAATTCGATGGATGTTTTTAATGAAGCAATGAACGCACGTTATGGAAAGCCCGCCAATCTTGAAGATTACCTTTTGAAAAGTGACGCTCAAAGTTATGAAGCACTAAAAGCCATGTTTGAAGCATTTCGGGCCAACATTCCCAAAACAACGGGCATTATTCAATGGATGCTTAATTCAGCATGGCCGTCGCTTTACTGGCAGTTGTACGACTATTATCTGACTCCGACGCCCGCCTTCTACGCGGCGCGCAAGGCAAATCAACCCATCCAACTGGTTTATGATTACGGTGATAATGCCATATATGCCATAAACGAAACACTTAAAGATGTGCGTAATTATAAAGCTTCGGTGAAATTACTGGATACCGGGTCGAAAGAATTACTGAACCGGGAGCTGGATATCGCCATAGCAGCCAATACATCGAAAAAAATTATGGATCTTGATACCTTAACTGAAACCGTTTTCCTTGGCATGAAATTGTCGGATGCAGCAGGTAAAAATATGGCAGATAATTTTTATTGGCTTTCGGCAAAGAAAGATGAATTTGCATGGGATAAAACCACCTGGGTTTATACACCGATGAAAGGATTTACCGATTTTTCGGCTCTGAATTTGTTACCGGCTTCAGATGTGACCCTGACTTATAAAATGACTGATCGTGGCAACGAAACGCTTCTGGAAGTATCCCTACAGAACCGCGCTCCAAAAATTGCATTTTTCCTGTCGCTATCGCTTACCGATTCGAAAGGTGCGACTATTTCACCTCTTTTTTGGGACGACAATTATTTGAGCTTACTTCCCGGCGAAAGACGCGAAATAACTTGTATAATTCCCAAAAATGCTTTGAATGGAATTAAAACAGAGGTTAAACTTTCGGGATGGAATGTTAAGGGGAAAACTGTTGAAATAAAATAAAATGCGATAATGCGATAATGTGATAATGCGATAATGTGATAATGCGATAATGCGATAATGCGATAATGCGATAATTGGGGCATTGAACCTTGAACGAATAACATGGAACCTTGAACGCATAGCATTGAACCTTGAACGCGAAGCATTGAACCTTGAACGCGGAGCATTGATCCTTGAACGCATAGCATTGAACCTTGAACGCGAAGCATTTGAACCTTGAACGCGAAGCATTTGAACCTTGAACGCGAAGCATTTGAACCTTGAACAAGAAATAAAAAGCAACT
>CAIXAQ010000366.1 GCA_903917425.1 uncultured Bacteroidales bacterium | reverse complement strand
GCATCTTTGGTCGTTTTGCTGGAAGAAGCGAAGGCAAAAGGCCGCAAAATCCATTTCCTGCCACCCTACCGTTCCGAAAATAAAATCAAGCTTTTTGAATGGCTCGGTATTCAGCCAGCTGAATCGAAAGCAAAGGCTTCGATCGAACTGATTCTGGGTGTTGTTAATCTACGGAATTATAAATCGGAGGAAGAAATTCAGGAGATCCGGAAAGCCTGTAATGTAAGTGTTGATATGCATACACTCTCGATGCGAATGGCAAAACCTGGAGTTACTGAGGCCCAGATTGCTGCTGCAGTGTATGAAGTTGCCCTGGCTGCAGGAGGCCAGATAGCATTCCCGATCATTGCCACCATCAGCGGCCAGACACTTCATAATCATTACCATGGCAATACCCTGAAGAGCGGTGATATGTTCCTGCTGGATGCCGGGGCCGAAACAGCCATGGGTTACGCCGGCGATCTTTCGAGTACGGTGCCGGTGAATGGAAAATTCACTTCGAGGCAAAAGGATATCTATTCCATATGCCTCGACAGCCACAATACATCCATTAGTATGCTGAAACCTGGAATTCCTTTTAAAGAAGTATATTTTGAGTCGGCAAGGGTTATTGTACGCGGCTTAAAAAATCTAGGAATGATGAAAGGAAATGTGGATGATGCAATAGCAAATGGTGCACATGCCTTGTTTTTCCCCTGTGGTCTGGGCCATATGATGGGTTTGGATGTTCATGATATGGAAGACCTGGGTGAAGTATATGTCGGGTATGGTGGCGAACCTAAAAGCACGCAATTCGGGCTTAAGTCGCTTCGGCTGGGGCGAAAACTGGAACCTGGATTTGTTTTCACCATTGAACCAGGCATTTATTTCATTCCTGAATTGATTGATCAGTGGAAGGGAAAAAATCACAACAGTGACTTCATTAATTTTGATAAGGTTGAAGAGTACCGGGCTTTTGGCGGATTAAGGAATGAAGAGGACTTCCTGATCACTCCGGAGGGTTGCGAGTTGCTTGGCAAGCCGAAACCAAAGAGCATCGAAGATGTAGAGGCCGAATGGGCGAAGGAGATTTAGGCCTGAGAAGAGAGAACAGGAGAAGGTTGATACGTTTATCCTAACAAAAGCCAAAAGGAGGAGTAATTTTTGGTTAAGGTTCCTCTTGTCGATTGTCCATAAGCAATCCCAGATTACCTGTTTACTAGTAAGAGGCAAAATCTAATCTTTGCATTCTAAAGTGCAGATGCATTGATTTTGAGCATCTAACGAATAAGGTAACCACAGCCACAAACAAAAAACAATGTGGCAAAGGCAATATTGCCTGGAAGTAAACAAATTTATTCGTCTAGAAAAAGGTTGATCAATCTTCTTATTTTAATTTTAACAGCATCACACCATGCGATGGGATTGCAATATCAGCTGACTTTTCAAATTTTCCCAGGTTTTTCTGGCGCCAGAGATCGCGCAATTCGCCACCTGACTTAAGTCCAGCCTTTTCAAAAACCAGGCTGTAATTTATGGTTCTCTCACCGAGGTTGAACACGCCTATGGCTTTTGATCCGTCAGCCAGTTCTTTAACCCAAACCTGAATGTCTCCGTCCAACAGCATCTGTTTTGCCTGGCTTCCCAGTACATCCTGATCGATGGCAATTACTTCGTCGTTCGTAAGGAGGTTGAGTGTAAATTCATCCAAACGCTGCAAATCACAACCAATCAGCAAAGGAGCTGACAGCAGGCACCACAGCGAAATGTGTGTATATTGCTCGTCGGGAGTAAGCTTGGTGGGATGCAGGCTTGGCCCCCAGCCAACCCAACCCACAATCAGCATATCCGGATCGTTCCAGTTGCCGGGTTTGGCGAAAGGTTGATTTTTAACCTGGTTGAAACCGATTTCACGCAGACTTTCCCACGTATCAGTGATATCACCGGTTGTGCGCCAGAGGTTCCCTCCTACTTCATCCCCCCATTTATACACGTCACCCATTCCATACTGACAAAGGCTGTAAACAATATCACGATCCAACTTTGCCAGGGCATCGCGCATAACGAAATAAGGCTTTTTATACTCGGCCAGGGTAGTATCTTTTGCAATCCCATCGTACGAGCACCAGTCGTATTTCAAATAATCAACACCCCACGAAGCGAATGATCGGGCATCCTGCTCTTCGTGCTGATAGCTGGCGGTATATCCCCCACAGGTATACGGGCCTGGCGAACTGTAAATGCCGAATTTCAGTCCAAGTGCATGGATACTGTCGCCCAGGCGTTTCATATCAGGAAATTTTTCATTAGTAAGAATATTCCCTTTAGGGTCGCGTTTGGGTTCCTTATCCCGGTTTATTTCCCAGCCGTCATCGATATTCACATAGGTCCAGCCGTGATTCATCAGACCTTTATCGCGATACGTGTGCGCGCTGGCCACTACTTTTTGCTCATCAACGGCCAGCCCCCAGCAATTCCAGCTGTTCCATCCCATGGGTGGAGTGAGCGAAATCCTGTCACCAATAGAAATAGTTAATTCGCGTGAAGCAACACCTTTGCTGTTTGTCGCTTTCAGCATAACCTTGTAATTGCCTTTTGCATCGACTTTCCCGGTAATGATCCCGGTATTCTGATCCAGTTTCAAACCCATTGGAAGGTTCGTGGCTTCAAAGGACATCGGGCGAATACCGCTGGCCGGAATTGCAAACAAAAAGGGTTTGCCAGGGCGGGAAGCAGCAATTTCGGCTCCGTTAATCCGTGGATAATCAGGCACTTCTGGAGTGGTAATATACGGCGTTTCATCGGTGACATTAATACTTGACCTGGTTTTCACAAAATCGAAGCGGTACGATATAATGGCTGACTGATCCAGTTTTTCAATTTCCAGGTTATACTCCTGCCTATCACCAGGATTGAGCATTAATTTTTTCGTATTGCTTTTATATACTTCTGCTCCTGTAACCTTGTTTACAGCTAATATTGTGAAATCGCCCTCCATTACGTAGGAAGCAGAGGAATTGTAAAGACTTATCGATTTAAGCAGATTGCTTTTCTCGAATCTGTAGGGGTTTTTGTTGTTTTCAATTACAAGATAATCCGATATTTTAGTCATTGCTATAGCCTGATCGCCTGTGTATAATCCGCCCTGACCTCCCTGGTCGAAAACGCGAACCGCGATAACATTTTCCTGATCCCATTTTATTCTTGGGTCACTGGCTGAAATCGTATACGGTCGTTTCGCATCCCACAAATTTTGCGGCGCTTTTTTAAACATAGTATCGGGTTCAGTTCCGGCAGGAACATTCTTGCCGTTTATCCCAAACAGCGATCCATTCAGGAACGACTGATCAAAATTGTTGATCTTACCGAGGTAAATCCTGAGGCTATCCTGCAATGCAGCATTTTTTCTGAGTGAAGACGGAATTATAACATTAATCCGGTACCATGCATACCCATCATACGGATCATAACCTGATACCTCCCAAATCCTGTCAACCCGGATTGTTTTCCAGCCGGAATCATTAAAGCCCGGCCGGGCATATGCCAAGTCGTCGCCCTGTATGAACTTCCAGTTTTGGTTAAGACTAATACTTTCTTCCTTCATAGTTTGTGCATATGATGCTATGGACACAATTAAAGCAAGCAGGCAGAAAAGTTTCTTCATGATATTTATTTTTAAAAATTAATCAGTGTAAATATAGTGAAAATCCATAATTGCAATAAAACATAGCAAATAACTCACCTTATTAACTCAGACAAAATTGATGATTCCTTCTTTTCCTGTGGATAATACCTGTAAACCAACCTTAACAAAGTTGGATAGACGATTAGCAATAATGGAAGGGCAATAATAAACCCGCCGATTACAGCTATGGCCAGTGGCTGGTGGAGTTGCGCCCCGATTCCGATTCCTGATGCGATAGGCAGCAAAGCTACGATGGCTCCGAGTGCTGTCATAAGTTTTGGCCTGAGCCGTGTGGAAATGGCGTAAACAATAGCACTGTCAATGTTATCGGTTTTCAGGCTGTGGAAAAACTGCAGGTAGGTAAAAATGGCATTTTCGCCAATAATTCCAACAATCATAATGATTCCGGTATAGCTGCCTACGTTTAGCGGAGTATTTGTAATAAACAGGGCTAAAAGGCTGCCCGCCATTCCCAGTATCGATATAAACATGATAAGCAATGCCACGCGGATACGTTTGAAAAGGAAAATCATTACCAGGAAAACCAGCAGTATAGCTGAAATCAGAATTAACAACAGTTCGCTGAACGATTTCTGCTGCTCCTGGTAAGCGCCGCCATAGCTGATTTGGTAGCCTTGCGGAAGATGAAGCTTTGTTTTTATTCCGGTTTGAATATCCTTCATTACACTGCCGAGATCGCGGTTATTGAGCCGTGCAATTACCGGAATCATGGGCTGAAGGTTTTCACGTTCCACTTCTGCAACGCCTTGTTCTATCTGGATGTTTGCCAGTTGTGTGATTGGTTGCAGGTTTCCGTTAGGCAGAAATATTGAACTCTGCCTTAGTTTTTCGAGAGGAGTCTGAGCTGCGCCAGGGTACAACATACGGATGGATGTGAGTTGCTCCTTTTCATAAATATCACCAATGAGTGTTCCTTCGAGTTGCGTTTGCACCTGGTTCTGGAAATCGGCAGGCGAAATACCAAACTGTGCAAGCCGTTTATTATCCGGTTCAATATTTACGGATGGTCCGGCTACAGTTATTCCGTCAAAAACATCAGCAGTGCCTTTCACATTTTCCACAATGGATGCTACCTGCTTAGCCAGTCCCTGTAGTACTTTCGGATTATCACCATAAATTTTAACCTCAATCGGTTGAGTCGAAGCCATTAAATCACCAAGCATATCGCCGATCACCTGCCCAAAATCGATTTGTAATGCCGGCTGTGTTGATTCAACCTTTTTCCGGATAATGTCGATCACTTCTTCTGTAGAAAGTTTCCTTTCTTTTTTAAGCTGAATAAGGTAATCACCGTAATTGGGCTCGGTGATAAAGAAACCCATTTGTGTTCCGGTTCGCCGTGAGTATGAAGCTATTTCCGGAATGGAAGGGAATATTTTTTCCACTTCGCGAAGCATGCGATCTGTTTCCTGCAAGGATGTCCCGGGAGGGGAAGTGTAATCTAGAACGATAGATCCTTCATCCATTTCAGGAAGAAATCCTGTTTCGATCCGCTGTGAAATCAGGTAAGCAGAAACAATCAGAAATCCGACAAAGAGGAAACTCAAAACTGGTCTTCTGATAAAAAATGTAATCCATTTACCTGAATGATGTGAATGTTTTTGCTTCTGTTTCAAGGTTCCGCCTTTACCGGAGAATAGCAGGTAAATAACAGGCAATCCTATCCACGTAACCAAAAAGGAACAAACCAAGGTTATCATCATAGTATTAGCCAGGATATTGAAATAAGCTCCTGCCACACCGCTTAAAAGTGCAAATGGTAAAAAGATCACGATGGTACTTATGGAAGAACCAACCATTGCCGGGAAAAGGAACTTTATTGATTTCGACAATAATTCTCTCGTCGGGGTTTCGGGATGTTCCTCGTGGGTACGATGAATCTGTTCGACAACCACAATCGCATCATCAATAATTAGCCCGATGGAAGCAGCTATTGCCCCGAGTGTCATAATATTGAAATTGTATCCGAATACTTGCAACACCACCAGTGTGAGCGAAATGGTAATCGGGATGGTAACCAGTATAACTGCACTCGCTTTTACCGATCGCAGGAAAAGAATGGCTACGATAATAGCCAGTAAAAGCCCGATCCAGAGGCTGTCGCTTACACTCCGGATGGAATCATGCACAAAATCAGCCTGCACATAATAGGGTTTCAGAATTACGCCTTTAGGAAGAATTCCGTGATTAAGCGCTTCAATTTTTTTCTGAACGTCATCGGTAAGTTGTACCAGGTTGGCATCAGGCTGCTTTACCACAGCCACAAGCAAGGCTTCTTTCCCATCGGCATTAATGCGAATGTATTCAACCTTTTCGGCTATTTTTACCGTGGCGATATCTTTAAGCAGGATAACTCGCTTGCTGCTGTTGCTGATTACCAGGTTTTGCAACTGATCCAGGTTCTCAACAGCTGCATCTGTTACAGTTAAATACAGGCGGTTGAAGTCGGTAAGGTAACCATTGCTGGTTACAAAGTTGGTCTGGCTAAGTGCAGTTGTAATAGTGGCTGGTGTTACACCCAAAGCACTCATTTTATGCGCGTTGAGTTCGATATGATATTCCTTGGATTTGCCGCCGATTACGCGGACTTCCGAAACGCCTTCAACCTGCGAAAGAAACGGTTTAATAGTATAATTGGCAAGCTGGTTCAGCTCAATATTGCTTCTGCCTTTTGCCTCAATTACATATCCGGCAACGGGCAAAATAGAAGGATTCATCTTCTCTACCGTGATCTGTGTTCCGGGGGGAAGTTCAGCCTTAACCTGGTTGATGGATGATTCAATCTGCTGTTTGCTCAGGTCAATATTGGCATTCCAGTCCATAAACGCAGAAATTTCGCAGCTGCCGCGGCTCGTTATACTGCGAACCGTTTTCAGCGAAGGTACACGCTTAATTGCATTTTCGAGCGGTTTGGTAACCGTTACCATCATCTTATTTACAGGTTGCAGCCCGTTTTCGGCAATCACCTTTATTTTTGGGAAAGTAACTTCGGGGAACAACGAAGATTGCATCCTGCTATATGCAAATACCCCGCCAAGTATTATAATGGCGAGCAAAATAGTAACCGGGTTTTTATGTGAAACGAAGAAATTGCTCATCCTTGTTTACTTGCTGATAAGTACAAATGCGGTGTCGGGTAATCCATATTGTCCTGAATAGATTATACGGTCGGAAGGAATAAAAGCAGGGGAGAGGATTTCAATTTCGGAGTCAGTGGATATTCCTTTTTTCACAGGAATCTTAACGGCAGTGCTGTCGTTGATAAGTTTCATTACCCAGAAATTCTCCATTATTTCGTCCGACAAAACGCATGTTTTATCAACTACCTGGGTATTGTGTTTCGTGTTTTTTACCAATAATACATTCGCTACAAGATTTTCCGGTAAATTCTGGTTTGAAGCAACTCTTACCTCGTAAAGCTGGGTCTGCGAAACAGCATCCATCGTTGAAAGCTGCGACAGCACTGTTCCGTTCAACCTGCTTGAATCGGGTAGCAATATTGTACAAGAGGTTCCTACAGTTGAATATTTTTTAAGTTCAAAGGGCACATTCATAAGGAAAACAAAGCTGTTTTGCTGGGCAATGGTTGCCAACGCATCGCCGTCGCTGGCATAATCGTTCACATACTTATTTACTTCAGTAACTATGCCTGATTCAGGAGCTTTGATTTCGATAAGACCTGTTACGTGAAACGATGTATCGCTCGCGTGAAATTTACTCAGTGCTTCAGCTTCCTTGGTACGGATATAAAACAAGGGTTTACCGGCCTGCACAAACTCGCCGACATGCACCAGGCATTTTTCGATATACCCGGTAATATTGGCTTTCACCTGGTTCTTTTTCAGGTAGGCCGAAGTTGCTGAAAGGCTGATGTTTTCGCTGATGCTGCTTAGTTTGATGGTTGTTACTGTAACCGGGGTTTTTACTTCCGGGTCAGATGCCTCTTTATATTCAGAACTACTATTACAGCCTGAAAAAGCTAAACAAAGCAATGCGATTATCGGTAGGAAATATTTTTTCATTTCAGGAAATTCAATTGGTTAATAAGCTGCAGGCGGGTCATTTCAGCAATGGTAAGGCTGTTTTGCGTGTTTGTATAGTTGTTGATCGCTGCCAGGTAATCAGTTATCCTGATCATGGCGTTTTCGAGGGCAACTTTTTTATAAAGATCGATAAGTTCCTTTTGCTGTGTTAACTGGAGATTAATATCACGGATCAGGTCATCATTAAGCCTCAGCTGTTCATATAACTGCTGATATTGTTGCCAGTATTGTGTCGAATAATAGTCGCGGTAAAGGGTTCGTGACTTTTCGTTTATTTCAATCTTTTTATATTCCAGCTGGCGTTGTTTCCCATCGTATACCGGTATTGAAAAATTAAGGCCAAAACTGGTTCCGAAATTTTGCGGAATATTAATAGGCTTTATTGCCATGAAACCAGCATCGGCAAAGGCTTCAAGTTTAGGACGGTAATTCAGGTCAACCAGGCTTTTTGAATTGCTGTTTTTCAGGCTGTCAATCTTCGACTGCAGCATTACTGGTGATTTCTGAATATCGGGAAGCGGGGTTAGCTTCAAATCAGGTTTTTCGAGTTCAACAGTGGTCGTATCTATGATTCCTGAAAGCAGATTCAGCAAAGCGACATCATTTTTGTACTGTATAAATACCTGTTTGCCTGTAATTTCCTGCGATTTTATAGAAACTGACAGGTTCAGCAAGTCTGTCATCTGGTAAATGCCGGCTTCCACCAGTTGCTTGATGACTTTTTGCTGGCCGTTCAGCATCTCAACCGTTTTCCGGATAAACTGCACCTGGCTGTAATCGGCATAAGCAGTAATGTATTGAAGGGTAATACTTCTCTTCAGGTCGGTCTGCGTAATGGTTTTATTAACCTCCAGGGTTTGCTTCAATAAGTTAATGTTTTCCGATTGAGCCGTTTTGATTCTGGAATTGAAAAGTGATTGTTTTACTCCTATAGTTGCTGCGTAGTTGCCTCCGTTGGTTATGGCTTCGTCATACCCAATGTTAATACCAGCCGGGGCATACATCGCCTGCGAAGCTACATTAACCTGTGGTTTAAAGGCAGCTAAAGCAAGCAGGCTATCAAGGCTGCCAGACTGAAGTTGGTTATTATAATCGTTAAGAAGCGGGCTGTTTTTCAATCCCGTTGAAATGTAATAATCGAGAGTCCTGTTCTGGGAGTAACTAAAAGCAGTTACGAAAAGAGTCAGAATTAAAATAAGAAATGACTTAACCATTGGAATGGATTTCGACTGGAAAATTGGCAATGCGAAGGTATGCAATAATACTATGAGGGATTTATGCGTTCAAGCTGATCTTAATATGGGCTGACCATTCATGCTGTATTTGCCGGGAATTTTGATTTAGTCCTTTGATGCACAGTCTACTTTTGAACCACTCCATTTTCATCAAAAGCGATTTCGATCTTTTTCGTTCCGGTCTTTATAGTAAACTCATACACTTTTCCCCTGGCAGTTTCAGAAACTTCAGATTCAACAAGTTTATAACCAGGAAATTCTTTGCCTAATGAGGCTGTAACTGCAGCTGGGATTTCGTTTACACCGATTTTGTATTCAGTTTCCACCCAAAGTCCTTCGGAATTAAAATTGGCTGAATACTCCTTAGCACCCATTTTAAACTCAGCTTCCCATTCGGTGGCGTTTTCCTTACTCCATTTTACCTTCTGAGCGCCCGGGAATTTCTGGTCAAATGATGTTTTGACATAAGTTGGCAGATCTTTTGCACTTTGAGCAAAAGCATTAAAACTGAGCAAAATGGTCGAAACAATTACAAGAAAAAAGTTTTTCATTTTTGAGATAATTTACGGGTTCAACAAAATGAGAATTCACTGAAAATTTAAGAGGAAAATAAATTTTAATTTTAAATTC
>CAIXAQ010000365.1 GCA_903917425.1 uncultured Bacteroidales bacterium | reverse complement strand
TTACATCCTTTCGATTCAGGATCGAACAGGCTGATATCAAGGTCGTTTTTCCCGAAAAACCAGTCAAACGAAAGAAGCAGTTTCTCAATAAACGCCGGGTTCCTGGTAGCTTTCCAGGCACTTTTGTACAGAATAACCATCGCCATGGCATCGACGGGTTGCTGTGCGAAAATAGTATATTCCTGGTCCAGGCGTAGCCACTTTTGATTTCCAATCAGCGACAGCCATTCTTCCCTGAAACATTTCGACTCAAGGAAAATCCTGCTTTCTTCCGCGACCTCCAGATGAGTGGTATTACCCGACATTTCGTGAGCCAGGTACAAGGCTGCCGGTAAAAGCCCATTATCATAGGTCATGGTATCTTCGAACCAACGCCAGTTTTCGCGTTTGTGCTGTTTGTATTTTTCGCATAAGCGATCAGCCAGTTCCTGCAATAATTTGAGGTATTTTTCCTGGTCGGGAAAACGCTTCACATAATGATACAATCCGATGATGCAGTTGGCATACCCACGGGCATAAGTCAAATTATCGAGCTGAGGCACCGAAAGCTCAAAAAGTTCGAGGCCTAACTGAAAAACTGAGTTGTTGGGAGCAAACCGGATAAGGTGACCAAGTGCCCACATGGTACGTCCGTATGCATCGTCCGAAGTGTCGTCAATCAGAGTCCGTTCAATGGTCATATAGTTTTTAAAACTGCCGTCCTTCTGCTGCATGTAGGTAACATAAGACAAATATTTGATTAATAAATCTATAAATACCTGATCTTTTGTCTTATTCCATGCAGCAAGACAAAGCACAATGGCGCGGGCATTATCATCAAGACTGTACCCGGCTTTATAATAGGGCACACAGGTCCGCGCATGCTGAAGCAAACCGCAGTCATTGGTTAGACGCTTTAAATGAGATATATCAAATTCGGGATATTGTATTTCAGGATGTCTTTTTTCGTATAAATCCTTTGCCTGAAATCCATTTATAACAACATCGAACAATGCGAGATATTCTTTCCCGATGATCGGCCAGGTTATGGTTTTGCCATAGTTGTAAGCACTTCGTTGCAGCTGCACCAGCGCATCCGGGGTGTTGATTAAAAGGTTGACGGCAGTCGAAAGCTGCAAATAATTACCAAAGTCAAAAAGCCGGCCGCGTCCATCGGCGAGTAATTCTTCGGCATGCCAATAAGGAGTTGATAATACTGCACATCCGCCACTGACCGCGTAACTAAGCGTTCCACTGGTAATTTGTGCCTTGTTTAAATATGGCGTTACATAAATATCAGCATGCTTAAGGTACGACATCAATTCCAGTTCGCTTACATATTCATTGATAAAAACCACATTCGATTCTAAACCGAGTTGTTTCACCAGCGAAAACAGGAATTCGCGGTATTCTTCACCTGAATTTTGAATCACGTGAGGGTGAGTCTTTCCTAAAACAACATATAGCAATTCGGGGTGTTTATCAACAACATATGGCAGTGCCTTTAGTACGGTTTCAATTCCTTTGCTCCTGCCAATCAGGCCAAAAGTAAGCATAACGGTGCGGTTGCTCCAGGTTACGGGCGCCGGTAAGAGTTTATCAATAAACAGTTCAAAATCCGGTACGCCATGTTGTATCCGGGATATTTTTCCGTGCGGAACATGGTAAATGTCTGCTAAAAAACTGATTGCCAATTTGTTCATCACTATTATCTGCGACGAATATGCAGCTATTTTCTTCATCACTTCCAGCTGATGATAACTTGGTTTTTGCAATACAGTATGAAGGGTTGTCACGACCGGGATCTTCAGTCTCCGAAGTAAAGCCAACAGCAGTAGTCCGCTTTCACCGCCATAAATACCGAATTCGTGTTCAAGCAGGAGAAGTTCTGCACCTGAAGCATTGATATAGGTAGCCATTTTGATATAATCATCGGCCACATTATGGTGGATCACCTGCTTCACTATGGGCGGATAGCTGTAGTTTTTTCCCAGGTCGTTCATTGCAATCACTTCCATTTCGATTGAAATAGCATGAACATCGGCAGCGTAAAGAATTGCTTCCACCAGGTTTTCGGTAAAGGTTGCAATGCCACATTGCCTAGGAGGGTAATTGCCCAAACAGATTATTTTCATGATACAGTAAATTTTATGTTTTAATTTGATTTACCTTTATACACATGGAAATGAGCGTACTGCTTTTTCTTTTATAGCACTCAGCAACTTTTGT
>CAIXAQ010000364.1 GCA_903917425.1 uncultured Bacteroidales bacterium | reverse complement strand
TGTTGTTTTACCCGAACAAGGAAGGCCGGTGAACCACATTACTTTCGCATGCTGACCAAGTTTAAACTCTTTGGCTTCGCGGCTGATTAATTTTTCGAGTTGGGGAATTACGTTTCTTTGTTCCACTTTAGCGGATTAATGAAAAAGTGATGCAAAAGTAAGGTTTATCCGGTTATCTGCAAGCAGGTTATGATGATAAAGGTAATTCCCGGTATGGGAACCGCAGATAAAATGATTTCAGTTCTCCGGTAAAATAGATCAGTTAACTATTAATTTCCTCACCGGTGATTGAACGCCGCTTGATAAAACACTGATAAAATATACTCCGCTGGCAAGTTTGCCGGTATCAATACCTGCATTGCCGGATCTTTGATTAAGCATAGTGCGCGAAACTACAATTCCTGTGGGAGTGTGGACCAGGAGTTCAGACTTTGATGAGCCTTGCGGGAGCACGTAACTTATTTCGGAACGATCATGAGCCGGATTGGGATATGGAAAACCCAAAATAGCTGAACTCATTTTATCGCTATCAACTGCTGTTGGATCGAGAAGCATACTTATGTTAAAATCGTCGAGATAATAACCATCCATTTCAGTTCCCTGATCTGCTTTTAACCTGAACCGGATTTTTATTTTTTTACCCACATAGCTGTTCAGGGAGATCGCTTCACGTACCCATTCGCTTTCAGTTCCATCATATACAGGCTGCCCGCTGGCCTGGTAAGCCGTACCCGGATGTGTGTATTTTCCCTGCAAAGGAATCCAGGTTGTACCGTTGTTAGTCGAAATGCTTACCTGCACATAATCATAGTCCTTTTCGAGTGCCCATTTAGCCCTGAACTGAAGCACCATAAGAAGTGAAGTATTCAGGGTAATTTCATTAACTAAAGTAGTGATTTTGTTTGCATTGGCAGCATAATTTCCCATGGGGGAATCGGTAAGTGATGAGGAGGGAGAATAGTATTGTGCGCTTGTTGTTGCCCAGGTTCCAGTCCAGTTGCTGACATTGTTGAGGTTATCGTTAAAAACGGTGACAGGATAACCAAAAATACGCGTAACGGTATCATATTCCGTAAAAGATCCATCATTGAGAGATAATACGTATTTTACCGTATCGCCAACATGCAATGTATTATTCAGCTGGTAGCTGATGGAATCTGTACGTTTTTCGAGCACACTCAACCCCTGTATAATACGCGGATCGCCAACGGAAGCAAATGCATTGCCAAGCGGTGTTACCGAAACTGTAAAACTGCCGTTTTTCATACCCAAACGTTTAGCTACAAAAGGCAAAAAACCGCTCTGTTCGTACAAAAACAGCGGACTGGAATCTGCCACCGTGCCATAATTTCCGGCAAGACGGGCAGCAGTAATACTGGCCAGCATGTTTTCCTGGATTAAAGGAATGATGCGAGACTGAACAGGCCAGAAACCATCATTGCTACCTCCGACTTCGGGCGTGTACGAAAAGATGGCTGGTTTAGTCGTTTGCTCCCCGTACATCCAATCATCGGAGCCGCCATTAGTGGGGTAAATGGTAGTACAGCCAGGCCCGTAGGTATAATTATTCTCTTTTGTCATCAGGTTGGCATAAGCCTCTAAAAGTGTATTGTCGGGTGCCGGCCCCGGTGACCAGCCCCAGGCATATAAAAACAAATTGCTGTATGAGTGGTAGTTAAGGGCAATTTTAAAATTATGATCCTGGCAAAAATACTTCATCATACGAGTTTCGGGTTCCGAAAAAGGAGCAGTGCCCCGGTATATATCATCCGAAGGAACGGGAGATGAGCCTGTATCGTCATAACCCCATTGGTAGCCATAGTTGCGGTTAACATCAATGCCAAAACTGCCGTCGCCATTCGGGCGGCGGTTTTTACGCCAGCCTCCGCCACCGTTGGGATTAGTAGTAATGTTGTACGTATATCCATCCACGTTAAAAACCGGCACAAAATACATTTCGGTGCTGTCAACCAGGCTTTTTATGGATGGATTGCTGTTATAATTCTCGAGCAGGTACCACATGTAATACAACAGGTGTTGCATGCCGATTGGTTCGCGGGCATGATGCATCCCGGTATAAAGCACTTCAGGTTCAGTTTCGTTCACATCAGGGTTATCGCTGATCCGCACATAATAAACCGTGCGACCTTCAATAGTACTTATGGTGTCTACCAGGGCGTGTTTTACCGAAATAAGGTTTGGATAAAGTGTCCGCATCAGATCCAGTTGTGCTATCATTTCAGCTACTGTGCTGAATCCGCCACACGAACCAAGCGAAAAATTTACCGGTTGAGGCCATGCCTGGTTTAACTTCACATCCTTTTCCGTAAGGGTCGACTTTTCAGCAGATCTTTCGGTATAAAATTTTGCCATATCCGGTATGGTTATTTCACAATGAAATCCTTCGGATGACAACCTGGTAATTTCGGGTTTTGATATTTCAGCCATATACCATTGATTATCACGGTCTTTCTCAGTTATCTCAATACCGGAGGCGAAAATTTGTGCGGGTGTTTTAGTATCGGTAAAGATTTTTACCCTCGAATACGTGGTTTGTTGTGCCGCAAGGAAAAAAGGCAGACTAAAGAAGAACAGAAAAAGAGCAGAATTTTTCATTGAAGACCTGGATTTATTCAGCTCCAAAAGTACTAATAACCAGGGATATTCAGTAAATTATCTGAATGGAATAAATTGCTTTAAGGGGAAAATATGGGTAATTTTACTTCCAGTTGATTGTTTCGAAAAGATGTTGGACATCTGCTTTAACGAAGTCGATTACCGGTGCCAGGGAATCGTTGTTCGGGATTACATCAAAATAGAGGGATCCCCGCAGCCAGTGGCTGACGCTGTCGGTAAGATAAAACTGATAGGGGGATGCCGCTCCCATGCCATTGATTTCGTAAACCAGTCCATATACTTTGCGTTTTGGATCGGAAATGGCAATATTTCGTATTCCGCTTGCTTTCGACATGTGTTTAAGTGCCAGAGTGCGGGTATCCTCATTGTATTTAATAAGACTTTCTTTGCCGTATAAAGGCTTGTAGCTGATATGAATACGGCCGTGAAAAACAGGCATCTCGATATTGATCCAGTTCTTTTCCTGGGGCGAAAGCGGATCGTTAGTTATCAAAGCATATGCGGGATATTCAAAACTATAAGGATAAACAGAATCGAGAAGCATGTATTTTTTCCCCGGAAGAGCTATCCGGAAATAACCGCGTGGTTTAGGTGTATAATCGTTGCTGCACGAAGAGGTCACAAATGTGAACAATGCAGAAATAATAAATAAAACACCCAAGTTATTTATGCTGAGATTTTTAGACAGAAATGTTGGTGTATTTTGAAAAAGCATTTTAACAGGTTTACTCCGTTTAAAACGATGTTGATGGGTGTTTATTGCTTCGGGAAAAGAGGGTACAGTAAAGAAAGAGAACGCCAGATAAATGGATATAATTATGATTATTTATCCTTGTTTGCCAACTTCAGGAATCGTAACCTTTATTTTTTTTATCCTGCGCTTATCCGCTGTTTCAACGCGAAAAGTAAATTCGCCGAGTATAAAAGTTTCGCCGGTGGAAGGCATTTTTCCGGCAAGTTCCAGGATAAGGCCCGCAAGAGATTCACTTTCACCTTTTGCCTCATCGAAAATACGATCGTCGATGCCAAGTGTGCGGCACATATCGTTGATGGTTGTCTTGCCCTCAAAAATATAATTCTGATCATCTATTCGTGAATAGAATGTGTTTTCGGCTTCAATATCAAATTCGTCGTTTATTTCGCCTACAATTTCTTCAATAATATCCTCCAGAGTGATGATGCCCGAAGTTCCGCCATATTCATCAACTACTACAGCCATATGTATTTTTTTCTCCTGGAACTCCTGCATCAGGTCGTTGATGGGTTTGTTTTCGGGAATGAAAAAGGGCGGCCGTACCAGTTTTTCCCAATTAAAAGTATCGTCTTCCGACAGGTATGGTAGCAAATCCTTGATGTACAGAATGCCGGTAATGCTATCGGGGGTTTCATCGTAAACGGGTATCCGCGAGTAACCCGATTCAACAATTATTTTTTGCACTCTGCTATATGGAAGCGAATTGTCGATGGTGGTAAGATCGACCCGCGGGCTCATTATTTCGCGGGCGTTTATACCTCCGAAACGGGTAATGCTTTTCATGATCTTCCTGTCCTCTTCGTCCACTTTTCCATCGGCAGTAATATCGATGGCATTCGAAATATCGTTGAGCGTAATATTGTGCGAGCTAATAGCCTGATGCTTGTCGATAAAACGGGTGGAACTTACCAGTAACTGGCTGAATGGATATAATATGCGCTGCAGAACAGTGAGCGGAGTAGCAAGAGCTGAAGCGATTTTCACAGGTTTGCGGGTGGCGATTACTTTTGGCATTATTTCTCCAAAAAGCAAAAGCAGGGCAGTAATAATTACAACCTGAATTATGAAGCCGAGTAAAGGGTTTGACGAAAAATCGAGGTATTGGTTTACCAGGAACGTGGAAATGATAACGGTGCCCACATTTACCAGGTTATTAATGATCAGAATTGTGGCAAGCAGCAGTTTGGAATTCCCGAGCAGATGGACAATACGTTTGCTTACAGCAGATTTTGACGACCTGATCTCGTTCAACTGCGAAGGGGAAAGGGAAAAAAAAGCTGTTTCGGAAGCAGATGCCGCAGCTGAACATACTAACAAAACTATAACGGCAATAATTCCGGACACCAGGCCTGCCGAAGAAGCCAGGTCAGCTGGGGTAAAGTTTAATAAAATAAAAGCGTTCAGTGTCACTGGAAGTTGGTAGGCCAAAGCGGAAAGTATTGATTTTAAGATGCAAAGATAGTAAAAACAGAAAACAGACGGAAGAATGAGGTTCGACCGCCTGTTTTGAAAAAACTGATTCCATTAAAATGGCAGATCTTCATGATCCGTATGCTGTGCCGAAGGTTCCGCAATGGGTGGAACTACAGGCTGGGCGGGATGATTAAAAGTTCCCGCCGGTTGGGGCTGAGCAGAATTTTCGCCGGATCCTTCCTTACGGCCACCTAATAAAATGAGATTATCGGCCTGAATTTCGGTGATGTATTTTTTCTGCCCGTCCTTACCATCAAAGGAGCGGGTGCGTATTTTACCTTCGATATACACCTGGCTTCCTTTATGCAGAAATTGCTCTGCTATTTCGGCCAAACCGCGCCACATCACTATGTTATGCCATTCAGTATGCTGAACGTCGTTTCCCTCCCTGTCGCGTGAAAACTCGGTGGTTGCAAGCGAAAAGGCCGCTTTTTTATATGTGTCGAATGTTTGAACTTCGGGATCTTTTCCCAGATTCCCTACCAGAATTACTTTGTTTACGCCTCGTGCCATAATGATTGTGTTGTAGATTTATATTGTTTTATTCTTACAAATGTACTTCAATTTAGTGTTTTCGTGGACTTGTGTTGATAAATTAATGGTTGATTGGTTGATTGGTTGATTGGTTGATTGGTTGAATGGTTTAGTCGTTGAGGAGTTGAACCGTTGAACCGTTGAGTCGTTGAGGAGTTGAACCGTTGAGTCGGGGAGGAGTTGACAGGTTTGAGCAAATCAATTTTTGTGAATAGGTTGAAATTATAATTGTCTGCCAATCATGCATAAAATATATCACCTCTAACCTGGCAGAGCCAGGACTA